>DASSIZ010000007.1 GCA_035691485.1 Terriglobales bacterium | reverse complement strand
AAAGTCATTCAAGTTGCCGGACCGGCGGTGGACGTGCAGTTCAGCGAATCCGCCTTGCCACCGATCTACGAATCGTTGCGCGTGGTCAGCGAAGGGTTCAACGTCCCCTCTCCCATTGACGTCATCCTCGAGGTGGAGCAGCACCTGGGCGAAGGGCGCGTGCGTTGCGTCGCCATGCAGCCCACCGACGGCATGGTGCGCGGCATGAAGACCATTGACCTCGGCGGGCCGATTCGTGTGCCCGTGGGCCGCGGGACGCTTGGGCGCGTGATGAACGTGATCGGGGAGCCGGTGGACAACCTCGGTCCCATCCAAGCGACCGATAGAGCGCCCATCCACCGCCTGGCGCCGGCATTTGACGAGCAGGCCACGACGGCGGAGATGTTTGAAACCGGCGTGAAGGTCGTCGACCTGATCCAGCCGTTCTTAAAGGGCGGCAAGATCGGCTTGTTTGGCGGCGCGGGCGTCGGCAAAACCGTTGTCATCATGGAACTGATCAACAACGTCGCCAAGCAGCACGGCGGATTCTCAGTGTTCGGCGGCGTTGGCGAACGGACCCGCGAGGGCAACGACCTCTGGCTGGAAATGACGGAGTCCGGCGTGATTGTGCCCGGCGATCCGTCGAAGTCCAAGGCTGCTCTGGTTTACGGCCAGATGACCGAGCCTCCCGGAGCGCGTCTGAGGGTTGCCCTGACCGCGCTCACGGTGGCCGAGCACTTCCGCGACGCTGAAGGCGCCGACACGCTGCTGTTCATCGACAATATTTTCCGTTTCACCCAGGCTGGCGCAGAGGTTTCAACGCTGCTGGGACGCATGCCGTCGGCGGTCGGTTACCAGCCCAACCTGGCTACCGAGATGGGCGAATTGCAGGAGCGCATCACATCGACCAAGCAGGGCTCGGTGACCTCAGTGCAGGCGATCTACGTGCCTGCCGACGACCTTACCGACCCCGCCCCGGCAACCACCTTCGCCCACCTCGACGCAACGACCGTGCTGTCGCGCGCCTTGACGGAGCTGGGAATCTATCCGGCGGTGGATCCGCTGGCTTCGACCTCGCGCATTCTGGATCCGCACGTGGTCGGGAAGGAGCATTACGACGTGGCGCAGCGCGTCAAGGGCATCCTGCAGCGCTACAAGGACCTGCAGGACATCATTGCCATTCTCGGAATTGATGAACTGAGCGAGGATGACAAGCTGACGGTGGCACGCGCCCGCAAGGTGCAGCGCTTCCTTTCCCAGCCGTTCTTCGTCGCCGAGCAGTTCACGGGCATGCAGGGCCGCTACGTAAAGATCCAGGAAACGATCAAGGGGTTCAAGGAAATCGTGGAAGGCAAGTACGATGAAATCCCCGAGCAGGCCTTCTACATGAAAGGCACCATCGAGGAAGTCGTCGAGCACGGCAACCGCCTGAAGCAGACGGCGGCAGCGTAAGAATTCGCAGCCGGTGATCGGTAATCAGTGATCGGCCGGCGGGCGCAGAAGTTTAGTGTTGTTGTCCGGAAAACCCGTCGGGGGTTAAGTCCCGATAGCGATGGCTGATGGCTGACTCTTTACAACTCGAGATCGTCACCCCCGAGCGGCTGGTGGAAACCGACGTGGTCCAGGAGATCCAGATTCCCGGCAAGAATGGCTATCTGGGCATCCTGCCCGGACACGCGCCGTTGATCACCGAACTGGGGGTCGGCGAGATCAGCTACAAGGCCGACAACATGGAGTACCACGTCGCCGTGGCGTGGGGTTTCGCCGAGGTCCTTGCCGACAAAGTGACGGTGCTGGCGGAGACCGCCGAGCGCGCCGAGGACATCGATGTGGAGCGTGCCCGCAAGTCGAAGGAGCGCGCCGAACAGCGCCTGACGTCCGCCGGCGGCGAAGTGGATTACCAGCGGGCGCTGGTGGCGCTGGAGCGGGCCAACTCGCGCCTGGAAGTGGCGCAGCACCGCCGATCCTGACCTTGTTCCGATTCCGTAACAAACTTCGAAAATAAGCGCCCATGTCCCCGTTCCGTGCTACTCATCGCCCGGAAGTAGGCTGCCGTAGCGATCTCCGGTTTGGGCTGCGAAAGTGAGGAACTCACATGGCCGCACTTGCCGTTCTCCTCTGGCTTTCATTGTTCGCTGCCGGGGCCAGCGCGCAGCAGGCGGCGCCAGCAACAGACGTCCCTGGTGCGAATGCCGATCCCGCCTATCAGCAACTCCGGCACATCCGGGTGGGGAACGGGTTGTTCTCGGCCAAAGACTTCGTCTTAAAGCGGGATGCCGGCAAGTTTATATTTCGCAGCGGAGTTTTTTCTTTCCTCGAGCCGGTCAAGGGCAAGGTGACCGGAGCGGTTTTCGTCGGCGAGGGGACTTTCATGCTTACGCCGCCGGTGGAGATGGAGAACAAGATGCTCGCGCTACTGACCAAGCAACCGGCGTATGAAGAGCATTTTGAACGTGTAGTGTTTCGCTTCACCGACGACACGGACGCCGAGATTCGCGCCGGTTGTGCGGTGGCGCAAGGCGCGGATGGCGGCGCCAGCGCGGTACTGGAAGAGTCCCAGGCAGCGATGCGGAAGAACCTGCACTACAACCTGAGCGCGCGCATCCTTGCCGACCTGCTGGGAAAAGAAAAACAAGGACTGTTCATCGCGTTCATCCACGGGACACGTTATAGCGATAAAACGCTGTTTGTCATCGATCCGCATGGCGTTAGGGAGGTCGCGCCGGAAGAGGTCGCCCTGCGCACCTATGAAGAGGCGAAAAGCGGGATTTGGGCCGCGTTTCACTACTCCGGCGAATACGCTGCGGGGATTGCCCGCGGGACACAGCTGAACTCTGCGGTTGACATAGAACACCAGCAACTCGACACGAAGATCGATAAGAATGGCATGCTGCATGGGAGGGCGGCCACTACGTTCGTAGCGCAGTCCGACGGGGTGCGCGTGGTGGGCTTCGACCTATTTCACACGCTGCGGGTGCAGAAAGTCAGCACCAGCGACGGGAGGCCGCTGGCCTTTATCCAGGAGGACAAGAAGGAAGATCCGGATTTTTGGATCATCCTGCCGAAGGAGCTGGTCGCGAAAGAGCGCTTCACTGTGATTTCGGAATACGAGGGCAAGGAGGCGGTGGTGGACACGGGTAGCGGCAACTATTTCCCGGTCGCGCGCAGGAACTGGTATCCGAACTCTGCTCTCGGTGATTACGCCACCTACGACCTCCGGTTCAGGATTCCGAAAGGACTGCAGATGGTATCCACCGGAGACCTGGTAAGCGACAAAACGGAAGGGGATGTCAACATCACCGAGTGGCGCAGCGAGGCGCCACAGGCGGTAGCCGGTTTTAATTTCGGTTCCTTCAAGCGGGAAGAATCAAAGCTCGAGAAGGGAGGCTACTTGATTCAGGCATTCGCGAACACCGAGGTGCCCGACTCCATCCGCCAGCTCCAGAGATTGGCCGAGCCGCCCGTGGCCGGACAGAGGAACTACCAGCCGATGGTCGCGCTGGGAACGATGAACACGACGACAATGATGAAGAAGCCCCTGGCCGAGGCCATCATCTCGATGGGGCTATATGACGCTTATTTCGGACCCTCCTCCTACAAACGCATTGCCATGACGCAACAAACCGCGTGCAATTACGGCCAATCATGGCCGGAATTAGTTTACATGCCGATCTGCTCGTTTTTTGACGCGACGGTTCGGCATCAACTGCATTTGGATGATGTCCGCGGATACTGGAAAACCGTCGCGGCGCACGAGGTAGCGCACCAATGGTGGGGACACACGGTCGGCTTCCATTGCTACCGCGACCAGTGGATGAGCGAGGGATTCGCCGATTTCTCGGCTTCCATGTACATCCAGCTCATCCAGAAAAACCAGCAGGAGTTCCAGCGCTTCTGGGCGGACGAGCACGAATTACTGACAGAGCGCAATAATCTGGGGCACCGCGCCATCGATATGGGGCCGGTGGTCATGGGTTATCGCCTGCGCAATACCAAGGCGGGACTGGAGATTCCGCGGCGGCTCATTTACCCCAAGGGCGCCTACATCCTGCACATGATCCGCATGATGATGTGGGAACACGCCACGCACGACGAAAAGTTTTCAGCAATGATGAAGGATTTCGTCGAGACCTATCGCAACCGTCCGGCCTCGACGGAAGACTTCAAGGCCATGGTCGAGAAGCACATGACACCGACCATGAATGTCGACGGCAAAGGCAACATGGATTGGTTTTTCAACGAGTTCGTTTATGGAACCGACATTCCGAAATACAAGACCGAGGCTGCGTTCCGGACCGCTGCCGATGGCGTGCACCTGGACCTGCGAATCACGCAGAGCAACGTTGACGATAGTTTCATCATGGTGGTGCCCGTGTACATTGAACTCAACGACGGCCGTGTGGCGCGCATTGGGCAGGTGCGGATGAAAGGCAACACCACCCAGGACCAGAAGGACATCCCGCTGCGCGGCCTGACCGAACCACCGAAACGCGCTTTGGTCAACTATAACCACGACGTGCTGGCCGACTGAGGCGCCGGCGCGGGCAAGCGATGATAACGGATTCCCTGCGCGAGAAAGGCGCAGTAGCGCCACAAACATCTTGCGTTGCGGGAAAATCCAAACGTACAATCCGCCATCCTCTCCCTTCATCAGGCAGGGATTTGGGGTTTCCCTGAAGATCGCCCGAGGCAATCCCCTCTGGTTATTGTCCGCAAATGCTGCATCCCGGAAAGGAGTGCCGGCAAGAGGGGCCGGCGCGGGAGCGAAGAAACGTTGTCGGTGGCCGGTTCTCAAGGCCACGGGTGACCAGAAAAGTACGGGGAACTGGAAGACAGAAAACCGACAACCGAGAACGCAGGATTTGGATTAGCATTACGCCGAACTCATGAGCCTCTCAGTCGAAGTTGCGGGGAAGAGCGACGTCGGGTGCGTCCGCCAGAACAATGAAGACAACTTCGGCTACGATTCCCGCTACGGCATTTACGTTGTTTGCGACGGCATGGGCGGGCAGGCTGCCGGCGAAGTTGCCAGCAAGCTTGCCGTGGATACCGTTCTCACTTACTTCCGGGAGGCGAAGGACGGCTCCTATCCGCCGGTCGGGGAACAAATCGAAGGCGTATCGGAGCGGGCCAAGGCGCTGGGCAGCGCCATCCACCTGGCGAATTCGGCGATTTACGAGGCGGCCACGCACCAGGCGGCGCATTCGGGCATGGGCTCAACCATTGTGGCGGCGCTCGTCGCCGACAGCTTCTTCGCCATCGGGCACGCCGGCGACAGCCGTGTCTACCTCCTCCGCAACGGCGTCCTGCAGCAACTCACGCGCGACCATTCCCTGGTCATGGAGCAGGTACGCCGCGGATTGCTGACCATGGAAGAAGCTCAGAAATCGGAGATGCAGAACATCATCATCCGCGCGCTTGGGCCCGAGGACAAAGTGCAGGCCGACCTCGACGACCAGGTGGCCATGCCCGGGGACATTCTGCTGCTGTGCTCTGACGGACTGATTCGCCATGTGACGGATGACCAGATCCAGGAAATCTTGCAGGGCACCTCCAGCCTGCAACTCATGTCCGACAGGCTGGTGGAAGCCGCGCGCGAAGGCGGCGGCTCCGACAACATCACCGTGCTGTTGCTCCGCTTCGAGGAGCTGCCCTGGTACAAGAAACTATTCCGCCGGATTTTTGGCGGAGGGAGTCCGGAATGGCAAAACTCTATTTGAAGTTTGAACAGGCAGTCTTGAAGGAGTTTGCGCTCACCCAAGGCGTGGTGACGATCGGGCGGTTGCCGGACAATCTGATCCAGGTGGACAACCTCGCCGTGTCCGGGCATCACGCCAAGATCTACTGGGACAGGGACCATTACGCGCTGGAAGACAACAACAGCCTGAACGGCACCTTCGTCAACAACCGGAGGATCAGCAAGGTTGTGCTCAAGGATGGCGACGAGATCCTGATCGGCAAGCACACCGTCCTCTTCAAAGGGCACGAAGAGGCGGCCCATCCCGGCGCCGACCTCGCCGTTCCCATGGTGCCGACGCTGGAAGCCACAGTCGTGCTCGATACCCGGAAGGCGAAAGAGATGCTGGCGCACCAGCCGACCACGCCGGCAGGCGGAGCTCCAGCCGCAGCCGTGGCTCCTGCTCCGGCGAAAGAACGCACCGGCGTTTTTCGCATTCTGGCCGGCAAGACCGACCAAAGCGAATACGTTCTCGCCGGCAAGCTGACTGTTGTGGGCAAGAGCGACATGGCGTCGATCAGGCTGAAAGGCTGGTTTGCCCCCAAGGTTGCAGCGGTCATCAACCATCGCGAGGGCAAGTACTACATCGCGGCGTCAGAGAAGAAATACAAGGTCAAGATTAACGACGCGCTGATCGCAGGCCAGCACGAACTCAAGGATGGCGACGTGGTCGCCATCGCCGGCGTGAGCATGAGCTTCAGCTTCAACGAGTAGCGGCCCGGCCGCACCTCCGCCGGCGGCTAACTGCTGTATTTGTAAAACCCGCGACCGCTCTTGCGACCCAACCAGCCGGCGTCCACCATCTTGATGAGCAGCGGGCAGGGACGGTACTTGGGGTCGCCCAAGCCGGATTCCAGCACGCGCATGATGTCGAGGCATACGTCGAGGCCGATAAAGTCGGCCAGCGTCAACGGCCCCATGGGGTGGGCCATGCCAAGCTTGAACACCTCGTCAACGGCTTCCGGCGTAGCCACGCCCTCCATGACCGCGTACATGGCCTCGTTGAGCAGCGGCATGAGCACGCGGTTGGAGACGAACCCGGGATAATCATTGACCTCCACTGGAGTTTTTTCGAGCCTGGTCGCCAGCCCGGAAACTGTGTCATAAGTTTCCTGCGCGGTCGCCAGCCCGCGAATGACCTCGACCAGCTTCATCATCGGCACGGGATTGAAGAAATGCATGCCGATGACCTTATCCTGGCGCTTGGTCAACGCCGCCAGCTTGGTAATGGAAATCGAACTGGTGTTGCTGGCCAGGATGATTTCCGGCCTGCAAATGCGGTCGAGTTCGCGGAACAATTCCGCTTTGACCTCGAACTTTTCCGTCGCCGCCTCGATCACGAAATCGCAAGTGGCCAGCCCAGCCCGACCGACGGCGGCTTCGATGTTCCCGAGCGCCTGTGCGCGCTGATCGCCGGTAATCTTGTTCTTGCTGACTTCGCGTTCCAGGTTCCTTGCGATCGTGTCCATAGCGCGGTCCAGGAAGCGCTGCTCCACATCGCGCATCCGCACCCGGTACCCGGATCGGGCGAATACGTGCGCGATCCCGCTGCCCATGGTGCCCGCGCCGATCACGCCGACGGTCTTGATCTCCATGATTGCCTCGCTGAGCGAAACGAAAACCGAGAAGTGTAGCAGAGCCAGTCTGTCAGTCGCTTGGTCAGCCAGTCGCTCGGTCTTGTCAATCAGTCCGCCGCTCAGACTGAAAGACTGACCGGCTGAAAAGACTTTTTCCCGTACCGAAACAGGACTGAAACTGAAATTCGGGGACTGAAGCCGAAACGTGGTGTTAACTCGCTTGTCACTCCCTTTCCACATACCACCCCGGCTATTCTCGGGCATGATCTCCCTTACAGTCCTGGCAAGTGGGAGCCGGGGAAACTGCAGCGTGTTGGCAAGTTCGCGCACCCGCATCCTGGTGGACGCGGGCGTGTCGTGCCGCGAAATCGGACGCCGCATGCAGATGAGCGGCGATCAGCTGTTGAGCCTTTCCGCGGTCATCATCTCGCACGAGCACTCCGACCACGTTGCCGGCCTGTACGTGCTGGCGCGCAAGCTGAAGATCCCGGTCTTTATGACGGGAGCGACCTACCAGGCATGGCAGCGCTGGGCTCGCGACAAGAATGAAGGGGTCAAGCCGGAGTTGCAGAAGCTGGAGCGATTTGAAGCGGGACGAAGCTTCACCATCGGCGACATTACGGTCGCGCCCTTCACCATCCCGCATGACGCGGCCGATCCGGTGGGCTTCACGTTTCGCGCCGAGGGCATAAAAATCGGAGTTGCCACCGATCTGGGATACATGCCGGCCAGCGTGGCGGACAACCTGAGCGGCTGCGACACGCTGGTCATCGAATCCAACCACGATGTCGAAATGCTGCGCGGCGGGCCCTATCCGTGGGTGGTAAAGCAGCGGGTTATGTCGCGTGTCGGACACTTGTCTAACGATACGCTCGCGCAATGGTTTGCCGCAGACTATGATGGAAATGCAGCCTTTCTGGTGCTGGCGCATCTATCAGAGCAGAACAACCATCCCGACCTGGCGCGACGCGCCGCAGAGCGGGCGCTGGCGCCTCGGCGGGACCTGCTGCGGAACCGCGTGCTGCTGGCTTCGCAGCATCATCCCCTGGAAACGATCCGGTTGTAAGCGATGAGACAACAGTGCACAGATAAATTCGTGGGCGCCATTCTCGCCGGCTGGCGATATGACATTTCCGGTCTTGCTCCCGACATGCGCGGTGACTACGAAGAGCATTTTCGCGAATGCGAGCACTGCCGTTACTGGCAAAAGGTGCACCGCACTATCGATGTCTCGCTGATTATCCTGACGGCCATATCTGCCGCGGTATTCCTGCTGGCTTTCGGGGTGATTTACCACTTCACGCCGCGTCATGCGCTGCTATTGGAGATTGTGGCGCTAGCGGGATTCGCGCTATCGGCGCTGGTATGGGTGATCGTCGCCGTGGCCACCCCCGCGCCGCTGGCGATGGTGGATGCCGCCCGGTTGGGAGCGCGCGCCGTGCACGACCGTTTGCCGGCGGAAATCCGCGAGCGCATTCCCGAGGAATTGCGGCTGAAAATATCAGGACAATCCTAAGAAGTCAGTCAGTGGTCAGCGGCGACCAGCGCAGCTCCTCATAGCCGCTCGCTCCGAACTACTAACAACTAACTAACTCCTAACTACTTATTTTTATTTCAGGCGCACGCGCAGAAACACTAATCCGCCCGCCGGATGCGCACCGTAGAATGGCTTGAGCGAGTCGCTCACTCCGTACAGGGTGAACTGACCGCCGAGCGCCGTGCTCAGGTGCTGCCAGTGCCCGATCTCACGGTCGTAGCCTGCGGTGAAGGCCTGCACGCGCGTGAAGTAGCGCTCGGAAAAACCTGGAGGCGCAGGATTTCCCGCCAGCAGCAGGTCGTTGGTGCGGTCCGTATTCTCCACCCGGGTCCAGATGCGATTTTTCGACATGAATTGCAAGTTCGATTCCAACAAGTAGCCGTTTCCGACATTGCCATCCGACAAGCTCTGATTTCGTCCCCACAGCAGCATTGACGCCCAATTTCCGTTCGTGAACGGGCGGTTGTAGGTCACCGAGGCAGTCATGCGGCGCACGTCTTCGGTGGGCGCCAGCGCCTCAGGGCTGTGCAGTTGCCCGATCGAATATTGCGCGCTCCAGTTTCGCGCCGGGCTGACGGTGAGGCGCGCCGACCAGGAGTCGATGCGTCCGGCATCCACGTCCCAGCGATATTCATCGGGTTCGCGGCCGTGAAAACCGGAGGCCTCCAGACGCACGCTGCGATGAGTAACGCCGACGGTCAGCACGTCGTCGGCGATGTGGGTGGAATCCTGGAGGTGATGTCCCAAGGGTGCCAGCGGGTTCTCCGCCTCCGACTCGCGATGCGGATAAGCGATGGGGCCCAGCGCGGGCGAGCCTACTGCCGCCGCATACAGGGAGAGCAGGGTTTTCTCGCTGGCTTTGTAGTCGTACATGGCGGCCAGTTCCATGAAGAAATCGTGCGGGTGCTGCCCGTCGACAAGCGGATGCCCAAAGGCGGTCTCGCCCTGCTGCAACAGTTCGGGATACCTGCGTTGCGTGACGGTGGCAGGTTCGAGGCTGAGCATCATGCGCAGCGTAATCGCACCTTTACCGATTTTGCGCTGCGCCATCGGCATCACCCAATTCGTCGAGAACAGCTTGCCGGCCCCGCGCGGCCCGCTCTGCTGAATCTCGTTCAGGAAGACCACGCCGTGCAACATCAGCGTCCAGTTGCTCTTCATGGTCATGAGCATCGGGATTGGCGTGGAAGCGGGTTCGGCATCGGTGCCTCCGGTGGCGTGTTCTTCAACGAAACCGATCAATGGTGGCGGCGGCGTAGCCATGCCAGCCATTCCGGGCATGTTCTGATGCATTCCGGACATACTCGTCATGTCAGCGTGTTCCGGTTCCGTAACCAAATCCTGGGCTGCCGTGCCTGATGCCAAGGCGACAGTCAGAAATAAAAGCAAAGCGACACGCACAACTTATCTCCAAAGTTCGACCTGTGTGGAAGTACCAAGTTCCCGGTCCCGGGCTCGCCCGGGAAAAGATCAGGAATGCCGCGAGGGCAGTGCGAAGGATTTCTAGATGCGCAGGAACGTCGGACCAGGAGGAGAGTCGGCGCGCAAGACCATCGCAGCCAGCCGCTGACCGGACGCGGGCGTGGTTGAGGGCTGCGCCGCCAGGGGCATGGTCACGGCATCAGTGGCAGAGCTGAGATCGTGTTGCAGCACGATGGCGGCATTGTGGCCAACCGCGCAACAGTCGTGACTTGCCGGGCCGGACGGAATCTCGGGGGGATTGGCGTGATGGTGACACGCGGCAACCGAAGTCCTGGCGCTCAGCGCCGGCGAAATCAGTGGGAGTTGCCCCAGGAACACCATGGTCCCAAGCAACACCATAGTCCACGTTCTGGACACTGGCCGAGTCACGCGTCTAAGGATGCACTCGGCGCGGCCCAGATGCAAGATCTCGGTCGATGCTGGTGAACTGGGGTAACCCGCCGATAGGTTACCGGTTGCACTAGTCGGTTTTCAGCGCGCCGACCAGTTCAGAGATGTTGTTGACGCGGTGCTCCAGGCACCAGCCTTCGAGTCCGTCCACGATTTTTTCCGTGGCGCAGGGATCCCAAAAGCTGGCGGTCCCAATCTCGACCGCTGCCGCGCCCGCGAGCATGAATTCCACAACGTCAACGGCGGTGGAGATGCCGCCGATGCCGATCACGGGAATGCTGACAGCGTGGGCTGCCTCGTAAACCATGCGCAGCGCAATCGGCTTGATGGCCGGCCCGCTCAGGCCACCGACGATGTTGGAAATGCGCGGCCGGCGCGTTTCCGCGTCAATCGCCATGGCGACGAAGGTATTGACCAGGGAAAGGGCATCGGCGCCGGCGTTCTCGGCGGCGCGCGCCATGAGCGGAATATTGGTCACGTTGGGAGACAGTTTGACGATCAACGGTCGCCGCGACGCGCTTTTGGCGAGCGACACCACCTCTTCCAGGAGCATCGGGTCGCTGCCGATCACCATGCCACCGTGCCGCGTATTGGGGCAGGAAACGTTCAACTCGTAGGCCGCGATCCCCTCGCCCTCGTTAAGAATTTTAATGACGTCGCGGTAGTCTTCGCGGGTGTAGCCGAAGACGTTAGCGAAGACAACGATGTTTTTTTCCTTGTTGAGCAGCGGGAGCTTCTCGGCGACGAACGCCCGCGCCCCGATATTCTGCAGCCCTATGGAATTCAGCATGCCCGCGGAGGTCTCAAACAACCGCGGCGGCGGATTGCCGGGCATGGGCTCAAGCGAAAGCCCCTTGACCACGAATCCACCCAGCTTTTGCAGAGTGACGATATCTTCGAACTCGATGCCATAGCCGAAGGTGCCGCTGGCGGCGATGATCGGGTTCTTCAGCTTGATGCCCGCAAAGCTGACACCCAGCTCCGGTGGTCCGTTGCGCCGGCGGGGAAGGTCGGTCATCGCGTGTTCTCCCTGCGCACGGCTTCGGTCAACACCCGCCCGGCAGCGCGGTTCGGAGGATTGATGCCGAGCAGAGAAGACAGGGTCGCGGCCATGTCCACCGGCTCACAGCGGCCGCGATAGACACCGGCCTGGAAAGGCAATCCGAAGAAGGCGAGCGGAACATGCTGGTCGTAACGGTAGCTGGAACCGTGCGTTGTCCCGGTACGCGAGTCCCAAAGAAAGGTGTAGGGAGCGGGAACCATGACGATGTACCAACCACCGTACGACGAGTAACTATGCAGCCACTGACGCCCCGCCTGATCGTGGGGCAACGCCCCGCTTGCAAGCTGCGTGCGCGACACGTAAGAGCGGACACCGAGTGCAGCGAGCGCTTGCCCGGCCAATTGTTCCGCCTCGCCCTCGCTGCTTATGCCGGCCGCCTTGAAAGCGCTCTCCGAAAGAAAAAGGTATTCACCGTCGTGTCCTTCCACGTAATTACCGGCGTGATGCAGACGAGAGGCGATGGCGGCATTCAGGTCGGATTTGAGTTTAGCGGGATCAAGCGCTGTGGCGGGCAGGCGCAGACTGTGGGCATAGGCAGGAACGGGCGAGATCCCGTGGTCAGCGGAAATCACGATCCAGACATTCGCCAGCCCAACCCGTCGGCCGAGAAAACTGAAGAAATCGGCAAGCTGGCGGTCGAGCGCCAGGACCATAGCCTTCACTTCGGGGGAATTGGGGCCGGTTTTGTGCCCGAGAATGTCTGGCGGCGACAGGCTCAACGCCAACAGGTCGGTGGCCGGGCCTTCGCCGAGCTTTTCCTGCTCGACCAGTTCCCGCGCGAAATCGAATTCGTAATCGTTGCCGAAAGGGGTGGCGCCGACCGTCTCATAAAAATCCGCCGAGCCGCGCGTAGTTTTCCGCAAGACGGCGCCGCGGGCGTCTCTCCACTCGCGGTTCCAATAACCATCCGCCTTGCCGGAGGCGTTGAATTGCTGCACCCAAGCCGGAAGCTGCTGCAGGTAGAAGGTGGAACTGATCCAGGCGCCGGTTTTGTGATCAATCCAGAAGGCGCCGTTGGCGGCAAAGCCGCCGGGCAACACGGCTGCGCGGTCTTTGAAGGAGACGCTGAATACGCGCGAAGCGCCGTCGGTGGCCAGTTTCAGTTCGTCGCCCAGGGTGTCGCTGAGCAGGTTGTGAGGCGAGGCGCCGGGACCGGATACGCCCGGCCCGACCAGTTGCGTGGCGTCATCGCACACCGAAGTGACCATATGCGACTTGTCCTGACATGCGGGGTGCTGATCGTCCCACCATTGGTTGGCGGCGATGCCGTGCGCGTTGCTGTAGGTTCCGGTGAAGAGCGTGGCGTGCCCGGGCCCGGTTTCCGTGTTCATGTAGTCGTAATAGCAATCGGTGAAGAAGGCGCCGCGCTCGGTGAGCAGGCGGAAGCCGGAAGGGCCCAGCTGGTCGCGAGCGCGCTCGAGAAAGTCGGGACGAAACTGGTCAATGACGATGATTACCACCAGCTTCGGATTCGCATTGTAAGCGCTGGCCACGGTGGTGCCGGAGACCAGCATGCAGGCCAGCAGGGGCGCGCAGATTTTTACGATTGATAATTTCATCGCGCCACAGTGTACAGCGTCGCGCGGTAAGAAATTAAGTTGCCGCTTTGACTCCTAACTCAGAACTGTCGTGACGGCGGCATAGTGAGACTTGGCGGGCTGCTGCTAAACTACTCCGTTTATGCTCGACCTGAACTTTGTGCGGGGTAGCCTGCCGCTGATCGAACGCAAGCTGCGCGACCGGGGAATGAAGCCGGAGCAGGTGCTGCGCGATTTTTCCGCAGTGGACGCCCGGCGGCGCGAAGTGATCACCAGGATGGAGCGCCTGCGGGCGGCGCAGAACAAAGCCTCGGAAGAAATTGCGCGCCTGAAGCGGGAGAAACAGGACGCGTCGCAGCAGATGGCGGAAATGCGGCGCGTGCGCGAGGAAGTCGCCGAACTGGAGAAGTTGGCCTCCGGCGCCGAAGCCGAGATGCAGGACATCCTCAAGACCATCCCCAACCTGCCGCACGAGAGCGTTCCTGTCGGGGAGGGGCCGGAGCAGAACCTGGAAGTGCGGCGGTGGGGCTCCCCGCCAAAATTTGATTTCACACCCAAGCCGCATTGGGAGCTGGGCGCCGAACTCGGAGTGCTCGACCTGGAACGCGCGGTCAAGCTGACCGGCGCGCGTTTCGCCGTCTATTGGGACCTGGGCGCGCGTATGGAGCGGGCGCTCGCGGCCTTCATGCTCGACCTGCATACGCGCGAGCATGGCTACACCGAAGTGCTGCCTCCCTTCCTGGTCAACAAGGACTCGATGTATGGAACCGGACAGTTGCCAAAATTTGAGGCGGACCTGTTCAAAGTGCCGCATGGCGACACGAACCTGTACCTGATTCCGACGGCGGAAGTCCCGGTTACAAATCTATACCGCGACGAGGTGCTCGACGCCGCGCGTCTGCCGATCAAGCTGACCGCCTGGACGCCGTGTTTCCGCAGCGAGGCAGGCAGCTATGGCAAAGACGTGCGCGGCATCATCCGGCAGCACCAATTTCAGAAGGTCGAGCTGGTCAAGTTCGCGCGGCCGGAAACTTCCTACGACGAGCTGGAGTCACTGACCGCCAACGCCGAGGAAGTCCTGCGCCGCTTGGGGCTGCATTATCGCGTGATGGCGCTCAGCACCGGCGACATGGGGCCGTCGTCGGCCAAGACTTACGACCTGGAAGTCTGGCTGCCGGGCCAGCAATTGTTCCGCGAAATTTCTTCGTGCTCGAACTTCGAGGCCTACCAGGCGCGGCGCGCCAACATCCGCTTCAAGCCGGAGGGCAAGGGCAAGAGCGAATACGTGCACACGCTGAACGGGAGCGGGCTCGCGGTGGGAAGAACGTGGCTGGCGGTCTTGGAGAACTACCAGCAGGCGGATGGCAGCGTGGTGATCCCGGAGGCGTTGCGGCCGTACATGGGCGCGGACAGGATTACGCCGAAGAAATTCTGACAACCAGGCTGTCGGTTGTGTCTCGTGCGGACATTGCCAAGGGCCACGGAATCTCAATAGACTGATAGGAACTTAATTTGCGCGACTCCCGGTCAGGATTCGCGCGTCGAGAAACCGACAACTGTAAATCGCAGCCCTTATGTCCCGTATCTGGCAGACAATTCGCGGTTACATACTCTGGACCGACAAGCGCGGCAGCGTGCGTTACGACATCATGGTCACGCTGATTCTCGCCTTCATCTTTCTTGCGCCCTACTGGTTGAACTTCAAGGACAAACCGATTGAGCGGCTGCCGCATCAAACCGGAGTAGTTGTTTTTCCTGATGGGCAAAGCGGGTTCTTGTTCCAGGTGGACGCGTCGGCTGTGCGAGGCGATCCGGCGACGTTCGAATCCGACCTGCTGCGCGTGATCGAGCCGATTGCCGGCGAGGTGGACATCACCCGCTACGAGCCGGTGCGCGACGCCAAGGGATTGGTGGTTGGCTACAAAGTGTGGGTGACGAGATAGTCTTTCGGTCTGTTAGTGGTTCAGTCTGGCAGAATCTGCGATCTTGAACCGAGCGAGGCGACGGAGAGACTGACCGACTGAAGACTTCACGATGAAACGCACGCTCACCATCACGACGTTCCTCTTCCTCGCATCCGCGGCAATGCTGGCGCAGCTTCCGGTGGCTCCTGCCGCCCAGCCGCAGGCTAAAGCCAGCGCGGGAAGCCTGGAATCGGTGCTGGTTTCGATGGACCGCGCGGCTGCGACCTTTCAGACGGCGCAAGCTGACTTCGTCTGGGACCAGTTCTCGAAGGTGGTGAACGACCACGACCTGCAGAAGGGAACGATTTATTACCGGCGCGCCGGCCATGGCGTCGAAATGTCCGCCATTATCACCTCCCCAACGCAAAAGTACGTTCTCTTCAAAGAGGGCAAAGTTGAGGTGTACCAGCCTGGCATCGAGCAAGTGACGGAGTACAGCGCGGGCAAGAACCGGGCGGATTTCGAGAGTTTCCTGGTTCTTGGTTTTGGCGGGCGCGGTCACGATTTGCCCAAGTCCTTCGATGTCCGCTATGACGGCACCGAGAACGTGGACGGCGTGCAGGCAGCGAAGCTGACTTTGACGCCCAAGCAGGCTAAAGTACGCAACATGTTCCAGACTATCCTGCTGTGGATTGATCCGGCGCGCGGCATTTCGGTGCAGCAGCAGTTTATTGATCCGGATGGCAATTACCGCTTGGCGAAGTACAGCAATATCAAGATGAACCAAAAGCTGGCCGATGATGTGTTCAAGCTTAAGACGACTGGTAAGACGAAGGTGGTGCGTCCTCAGTCGCAATAGGCTTGTCCCGGAATCGCACCGGTTCTAGTGCCAAAAGTGGCGTAATTTTTTGGTTACCGGGCGATTTCTCTTGTGGAATGGAGATTGAACCCGGCTTATACTCGCACTTCCAAGAGGGAATTGTTCCCGCCGGAGCAACGGCAACTCACCCGGGCGTCCAAACGCTCATTACGAACCAGCAGCCGAGACTAACGACATGGCCAAAGTTTTCACTATTCCCGTACCGCCGAATGCCGCTCGCCGCCACAAGCGTGACCGCAGCTCCGACCCGCGTTACGTCGAGGGGCAGCGCCTGCTTGTCGAAGCCATGAAGTACCTGGCACAGAGCAACAAGGATGCCAATCGCCCGGCAATTGACCTGCTATTCGATCATTTTCAGACCAACTTCCGTTCCAGCGACTCGCCCCTGACGCCGTAGGCCAAGACCGGCCGCTCCCAAGACGATCACTGCTGGAAAACATTCCAGCACATAGCGCGGCTCAGGGAAGGCAACTGCGGTGATGATGACCGTGCGCAAAAGCACAAAAGCGGCCAGCATGCCCGCGTAGTGCACCTGTCGCCAGCGCAATAAGCCCACAATGCCGATCAGGACGTAAAAGGCGTTGATCGCGGCCAGCAACAAAGCCCAGGCAAAATCACGGGGATCATCGCGGAACCGCCACCAGTGCGCGCTGAGCGGCAACATCTCCGCTCGCGGTCGGAGCCATAGGTCGGCGGCGCGGAGCAGCGGCAGTTCGACGTAGTAACGGAGAGGGTGGCGCTGGATGTGCTGGTGAGCCAAAGCGTCGAACTGCTCGTCGAGTTCTGGCGTCATGGTGTCGGTTTCGTTGTAGCGGCTGAGTAAATCTTCAGTTTGGTTGCGTTCCTGGTCGCTGTCGAAGGCGCGTGCCGGCAGGAGGCCGATGTCAAGGTCCTCGCTGTCGAGTCTGAACCCTACATCCTCCAGCGACGCGTAATCGACGAACCAGGTGCGCATCCAGCGATCGAAACCGGCGGCATAGAACTCTCCCGGAGCGTTTGCGTGCGCCGGCGCCAGCGGCTGAAAGCGGTGAAACACGCTGAAGTTGCGCGCCGTCCAGGGCAGCAACGGGCCGAGAGAGCAGACCGCCAGCACGATTCCGGCCCAAAAGGTGCGCGCTTTACCAGGCTTCAGCGCGAGCCGGAACAGCAGGCATCCGCCAATCGCAATCAGCATGATTCCGCCGTCGGGACGCAGGTAGATGCCTGCGGCGATGGCGAGCCCGCAAAAAGCCCACCACCGCAGAGCATGACCATTGTCGGATTGCAAGCCTGCTACCGCGCAATCCAGGGCCAATGCCGCCAAGAAGATCGCCGGCGTCTCCGTCAACGGTACGGCAGTGTAGTTGGCCAGCAGCGGGCAGAGCGCTGTCAGCGCGAACGCCCATTTTGCGACTGCCTCGGAAGCGGGTGGTGCGCCGCCGATCACGCGCCGCGCCAAGTCTGCGGTAACAAAGCAAGTCCCAAGGTCAAGGATCGCCTGCGCGAAACGAACGGCGTTGTAGTGCTCCAGGCCGAACACCGCCCACAACGCCGCCAAAAATGCCGGATATCCGGGAAGCCGGATGTACGTTGGAACAATCGTGCCGCCCTCGCCGAGTCCGTAGACGTGGTGCAGCAGCCAGTTCTTGGCGAGATTGCCGTACACGACGCCGTCAAACGTGATGTAAGGGAAGCGGAGGATGAAGAACAGGCGAAGCGCAAACGCGCCGCCGGTGAACCCCAAAAACCAATGGTGGTTCGCGTATATCAGGCCGCGAAAGCCCTGATGCTCCACCGTTTTGGTGCTATTCTGCATCCAATAATCAGAATCTTTCCTGAGTGACACTGCCACGAATACTCCACCAGATGAATGGTGCGCCCGCCAGCGGCTGTATCCCGTGTGTCCGTCATTGTAGGATAAGTACCTGAATTCATGGCGAAGCCGATCTTTTACGACCCGCAGCGCAAACGGTGGAGGCGCATCCGCCGGTTGATGGACGTGTTGGGTTTGAGCGTCTCCATGCTGGTAGTGTTTTTCCTGTTCAGCGCACTGACGCAGGAGACGCTCGGTACGCTGCTGCTTCCCGAGCGGCACCGGCCGTATAAAGCGCTGAAGGAAAAGGAGCGCAAACGTCCCCGCCCGCGTTTTTCCGCCGCCAAGCCCAAAAAACCGCCCACCCAGGTTGTCCTGAATTCCGGCGAAGGGGTGCGGGCAGCGTTTTATGTCACATGGGACGCCGCCGCGTATTCGTCGTTGCGCGAGTATGTTCGGCAAATCGATATTCTTTATCCCGAGTGGCTGCACGTAGTCAGCGGCGACGGCCGCATGCAGGCGGTAAGCCCGGATCTGACGCTCTATGACGTGGTGAAAAACGGCGTCGTGCACACACCGGACAGCAAAGAACGTCCGGTGATGAAGTTCCTCAAGGACGAGAGCGCGGAAACCGAAGTCCTGCCGCTGGTCAATAACTTCAATCCCACGACCAACCAGTGGATCGCGAACATCGAACCGTTTCTCAACCGCCCGGAGGCGCGTGCCTCCTTCCGGCGTGATGTTGCGCAGTTTCTTTCCAGCGACAATTACAAGGGCCTGACGCTCGACTTCGAAGGCTTTCCGCGCTCGGCGCAACCCGGCTTCCGCCAATTAGTAGATGAACTGCATTCCGATTTCCAGGCGCGGGGCATGAAACTGCACGTCGCCGTGCCGGTCAACGACGACGATTTCGATTATGCCTACCTGGCCGCCCATTCCGATGGCGTGATTCTGATGAATTACGACGAGCACTTCCAGGGCGGCGATCCCGGGCCGATCGCTTCGCAGGAATGGTTTACCAAGAACCTGGTCAATACCCTGAAGGTCATCCCCAAGGAAAAGCTGATCTGCGCCATCGGCAGCTATGGCTACGACTGGTCGGTGGTGGAGCAGAGGAAGGGCAAGCCGAAAGTCGATAGCGCGCGCAGCATTGACAACCAGGAAGCATGGCTGAGCGCGTCCGATTCGGAAGCCAAGATCAACTTCGATCCCGACAGCATGAATCCGCACTTTGCCTACGAGGACGAAAAGGGCAAGCGCCACGACGTCTGGTATCTCGATGGCGTGACCGCGCTCAACCAGATGCGCGCGGCGGTCAAGCTGGGCATCAACACGTTTGCGCTGTGGCGACTGGGGTCGGAGGACCGCTCGCTGTGGCCGGTGTTCGATCAGCCCGGCAAGGTGGGCGTGGTGCAGGAACTGCGGCTGGTGCCGCCGGGCCAGGATGTCGACATGGAAGGCGCAGGCGAAGTGGTCCGCATTGGCAGCCAGCCTGCTGCCGGCGAGCGCGCCTTCACCCTCGATTCCTCCACCGGCCTCATCACCGATGAAACCATGACCGTTCTGCCGCGGCCTTATCAGGTTAACCAGTATGGCGCTAACCCCAAGCAAATCGCGCTCACCTTCGATGACGGCCCTGATCCCGACTGGACCCCCAAAATTCTGAAGGTTCTGAAAGAGAAAAATGCCAAGGCGGCGTTTTTCATGATTGGGCTGCAGGCGGAAAAATTCCCGCGCCTCGCGGAGCAGGTGTACGCCGACGGCCACGAGATCGGCAATCACACTTTCACCCACCCCGATATCAGCAATATCCGTAAGGGGTATATGCGGGTCGAGCTGAACCTCGCCGAACGCCTCTTCGCGGCGCGACTGGGCGTAAAGCCGGTACTGTTCCGCCCTCCTTACTCGATCGACCAGGAACCAGACACCGCTGACCAGGTGCGGCCGCTGGAAATCGCCCAGGAAATGGGCTACATCACCGTCGGTGACAAGATCGATCCGCACGACTGGCAAGACCCCCCGGCGGCGGACATCGCCAAGGGAGTCATGGCGCACCTGCCGCCCTGCGATCCAGACGACCAGCGCTGCGGCAACATCGTTCTGCTGCACGATGGCGGCGGCAACCGCACGCAAACGGTGAAGGCGCTGCCGCTGATCATTGACGGACTGCGCCAGCGCGGTTACGAGATCGTGCCGGTTTCACAACTGCTCGGGAAACCCTACAACCAGGTTATGGTGCCGATTGCGAAGAACGAGCGCTGGTCGGCGCGCATCGACCACTTCGGGTTCTGGCTCTTCGGCGTCATTGGAGCGGCCATCGTCATAATATTTTTCCTGGGCGACGTGCTGATGTCAGCGCGGTTGTTCCTGGTCGGCGCGGCGGCGGTCTTTGACCGCTTTCGCGACCGCATACGCCAGCACGACGGTGCGCAATTGGAGGCTGGGGAAGCTTACAAGCCCGCGGTCGCAGTGGTGATTCCCGCCTTCAACGAAGAAAAGGTAATTGTGCGCACGGTGCGTGCTGCCCTTCATTCCAACTATCCGAAGCTGCGGGTCATCGTGGTCGACGACGGCTCTTCCGACCGCACTCTGGACGTGACCCAGGAGGCCTTCGCGAACGAGATCCGGGACGGTCGCGTCACCCTGCTCACCAAACCGAATTCCGGCAAAGCCGAGGCGCTGAACTACGGCTTGGAGTTCGTGCACGAAGAAATTTTTGTCGGCATTGACGCCGACACGGTCATCGCGCGTGATGCGATCTCGCGCCTGGTGCCGCACTTCCTGGATGCACGCTTGGGCGCCATCGCGGGAAACGCGAAAGTTGGCAACCGCGTCAACTGGTGGACGCGCTGGCAGGCGCTGGAATATGTGACCAGCCAGAACTTCGAGCGCCGCGCGCTGAACGTGCTGGGCGCGGTCAGCGTGGTTCCCGGCGCGATCGGCGCCTGGCGAACTGCGGCAGTGCGCGAAGTGGGAGCGTTTCATGTGGACACCGTGGCCGAAGACGCCGACCTCACCATGGCACTGCTGCGGCGCGGCTATCGCGTCCAGTACGAGGACCGGGCACTCGCCTATACCGAGGCGCCGATGAACGCGCGCGGCCTGATGCGGCAGCGCTTCCGCTGGTCCTTCGGCATCATGCAGTCGGTGTACAAGCACCGGGCTGCGTTCGGTCGCAAGGGGGTGCTGGGCTGGGTGGCGCTGCCCAATATCGTGATCTTCCAGATCCTGCTGCCGCTGGTCTCGCCGTTCATCGACCTGATGTTTGTCTACGGCACGTTCATGTACCTTCTCGACCGCTACTTTCACCCGGAAACCGCCGATTTCCGCAGCTTCGAAAAACTGGTCCTCTATTTCGCGATGTTCCTGATCATTGACTTCGTCGCTTCGGCGCTGGCGTTCTTCCTGGAGCGCCGCACCGCCGACAATCGCGAGGACATGAAGCTGCTGCTGCACGTCTGGCTGCAGCGTTTCGCCTACCGCCAGCTGTTCTCCATCGTGCTGATCAAGACCCTGAAACGCGCCATGACCGGCCGGGCTTTCAACTGGGACAAGCTGGAGAGAACGGCGGCCATGCCGTACGCAAAAGTGGGCAGCCTGGACTGAGTGCTGCCCGCGGCCTGGTACTCGGTTATCATAGGCACGGCAATTTCCAACCCGCTTCCATAAGGAGGCCTCATGGGCCTGTTCATCGGTATTGGCGTACTGGTGGTCATTATCGGCATCGTCATTGGCCTGTACAACAGCCTGGTGCAACTCAAGATTCGCGCCGACTCCGCCTGGTCCGATATTGACGTGCAGCTCAAGCGCCGTCACGACCTGATCCCCAACCTGGTCGAGACCGTCAAGGGCTATGCCGCGCACGAAAAGAGCACATTTGAAAACATCGCCAAGTGGCGTTCGGCGGCGATGTCAGCCACCGCTCCCGCCGATCGCGCGCAGGCGGAAGGCCAACTCACCATGGCGCTGAAGTCCCTGTTTGCAGTCGCCGAGGCGTACCCGCAGTTGCGGGCAAACGAGAACTTCATGTCGCTGCAGAAATCGCTGTCCGACATCGAGGGAGACGTGCAGAACTCGCGCCGCTATTACAACGCCGTGGTGCGCGATTACAACACGCGCATCCAGACTTTCCCGGCGAACATGCTGGCCGGCGCCTTCGGCTTCACGCCGCGTCAGTTCTTTGAACTGGAAACTCCGGCCGACCGCGAAGTCCCCAGCGTCAAGTTCTGATGGTGAGAGATAAAAATGCTGTGAGCCCCGGTGCCACGCCGGGGATGACGCTAACCATGCACCGGAAGTGTTGGAGCGCGGGCGCCCTCGCCCGCGTCACTCTGCTCCTACTGCTTCTCTTCGGCGTTGCCGCCTCCGCCTCCGCGCGCAACTGGCGTATTGCCGACTTTCATTCCACCATCGCCATCGATGACCGTGGCGGCGCTATCATCAGCGAACGCATCACCCTTTCCTTCGTTGGCCAATACAACGGCATCTGGCGCAGCATTCCTGTCGAGTATCCCGGGCCGAGAGGCACCAATTACTCGCTGTTCATCAAGGTCGAATCGGTTACGGACGAGAACGAACGCCCGCTGAAGCACGAAATCAGCCGCGACGGACACTACAAGAAGATCAAGATTTACATCCCGGAGGCTGTCGACACCACCAAGATCGTCTTGATCACCTACAGCACGCCGAACGCGGTCCGCTATTTCGACGATCACGACGAGTTCTACTGGAACGTGACCGGCAACGACTGGCCGGTGCCAATTGATGCTGCCTCAGCGCTGGTTTCGCTTCCCGAAGCTTCCGCCGGCAGCTTGCGCGCGCAGGCATTCACCGGCGCTTACGGTTCGACCAGCCGCGAGGCGACCGCCGAAGTCCGAGGCTCGCATGTCGAGTTCGAAACCAACAACCCGCTGCCCATGCGCGGCGGGCTCACGGTAGACGTATTCATCCCCAAGGGCATCCTGCATCAGCCCGGCGCTCTGGCGCGCCTGGGATGGTTTCTGCGCGGCAATCCCGCGGTGTTCATTCCGTTCTGGGCCCTGCTGGTGATGTTTACGCTCTGGTATTACAAGGGCCGCGACCCTAATCCGGGCATCTCGGTTGCGCCCATGTACGAGCCGCCGAAAGGAATGACGCCGGCCGAGGCGGGCACGCTGCTGGACGACAGCATCGATCCCCGCGACATCACTTCGACGCTGGTCGACCTGGCGGTCCGCGGCTACGTCAAAATCGAGCAGATCGAAACTCCTGGCCTGCTGTTCCACGGCAAGGATTATGTTCTTCACCTGCTGAAGCCGAACACGCAGTGGTCGGACCTGGCGCCATTTGAGCGCGTGATGCTGGAAAACATTTTCTGGGGCGGGGAAAATACCAACCTGTCCAGCCTGCGCAATCGCTTTTATACGGCGATTCCCGTGATCCAGCAGGACATCTTCGCGGCCCTCAAGCGCAAGGGCATGTACTGGCTCGACCCGCAATCGGCGGCGGGATATTCGGTGCTGGGCGCCATCATCAGTGCGGCGCCGTTCGTACTCGGCCAGGTCACCGGCTACATGAACTTGCTCGATTCGGTGTGGCTGACGGTGGTGGCAATCGCGATTGCGCTTGTCATTGTCTGGCTGTTCGCGCGCCAGATGACCTGCAAGACCTTGCTCGGGGCGCGCACGCGGGTGGAGATCCTGGGCTTCCAGGAGTTCATGAACCGCGTGGATCGCGATCGCATTCAGCGCATGCCTCCCGACACTTTCGAGAAATTTCTGCCCTACGCAATGGCGCTAGGCGTCGAGAACCATTGGGCGCAGGCGTTCGCCGGCATTGTGACCCAACCGCCCAGTTGGTATAGCGGCCCACCCGGCAGCGGCATGTTCAATCCTGTGTTCTTCTCCAGCAACATGCACACCATGGCGCAGACCGTGCACCAGACTTTCGTCGCAGCCCCACGGGCCAGTTCTACCGGCTCGGGCTGGGGTGGCGGCGGTGGCGGTGGAGGATTTTCCGGCGGTGGCTTCGGCGGCGGCGGCGGCGGGGCGTTCTAAGCAGCATATTATTTCTGGCCAAGACTCGCGGTTCCGGAGGTCCCATGCTCGACGTCGTTTTAAAACGCTTCGAAAAACCCGACGAGGTCCGCACGTTCGATAAGGGCAAGTTCGAACTTGTCCATATCGGCGGGATGACGATCGGCCGCGCCACCTACCAGCCGGGATGGAAGTGGTCCGTCGACGTCGGCCAGGCACTCGGGAAAAAAAGCTGCGACATTGAGCATGTCGGAATCGTCATATCGGGCCGCGCCACCGCCGCCATGGATGATGGCCGTGTCGTCGAAATGAAGGCTGGCGATGTCTTTTACATCGCACCCGGCCACGACAGTTGGGTTGTCGGCAGCGAGGCCTATGTCTCGCTGCACTTGCTGGGCGCAAGCGATTATGCAGCTCACAAATCATAACTAATCTTAGGCCGGCGCTCTCGGCGAAGCTGCTTCTGGCCAACTGCATCTCTGGACCAGCACGGCATCCGGTACGCAAACAATGCTTCCGGCCCCTGAAGCTGCTGCATCTCTGTCTTTTCCCCCAACATCCCCGGAGGAATCATCATCCAACCTTTAGGTAAACCGGTCACCGTCCGGTGAACGTGGGGGGGGAAATGCCTATGGCAAATCGGGTGTACCCGAACAATCAAACGCGTTTCGAGGCTTATGCGGAGCCGGGCCCTTTGACCGACGAGCCGCAGTATCACCCGAACTTCACGCCGGCAGGAAGGGTGGAAACCCGCTCCAATCTGGCGCTGAACAGCGCTGCCGAGCGCGTGGGAAACATGGTCGGCAATGCGGTCGAGAAGGTGAAGGAACTGCCGGATCGCTTGCAGGACATGAAAAAGCGTTTCACCGTGATCCGGGGGCGCTCCAAGGAAGAGCTTTCCAGCAAGGCCGGTGAAATGGCCGAGGAAGTGAAGGAAAAAGCGCAGCGCGCGGTCTCGGACGCGCGCACCCGAGCCGAACTCATGGCGCGCGAGGACCCGATGAGATTCATCGCCAGCGCTGCCATTCTCGGCGTGGTGCTGGGCATTGTGCTGCGATTTTGGAGGGATCATGGCGACTAGCAACATCAACCTGAACGGACGCACCCTGGCCGGGGTGATTGCCGAATTGAAGGACGAGGCGAAGGAATTTTTCAGTACCCGCCTGGCCATGCTGCAGTCGGAAATGAAGGAAAAGCTCAGCGCCTGGAAGATGGCGCTGCCCGTCCTCGTCATCGGTCTGGTCATGCTGGGCACCAGCTGGCTGCTGCTGACCGGCGCCATCGTGGCTGCAATCAGTGTGGCTTTCGGCGACAATCCGTATGGTCCCGCCATCGCACTCGCGATCGTGTTCGTGTTCTACGCCGTGATTGGCGGTCTTGCCGTGCTGTTCGCGGTCCGCTCCGTGCGCGAACACGGCGTGGTTCCTGAGCGGACGATGCGCGTCCTGAAAGACGACAAGGTTTGGATTTCCAATGAAGCGAGGGTACAGCTATGAGCGCTTCCGCGAACCTCGGCGCCAACGTTCCGACCGACATCCTGGAGACGCGCGCTGCCGAACAACGCCGGCGGATCCACGCTTCCGTCCTCGAATTGCGCGAGCAAATCGACGAGAAGCTCGATGTCAAGAAAAGAGCGGCGGAGTATGTTCTGCCCGCCTCCGGCGCGGCCGCGTTCTTGGGCCTGCTTTTCGGCTACGGCTTTGCCTCCATGTTCAGCCGCCCCCGTTTTTGATTGCTGTCCTGCCGCCACCAGGGAGTCTGGGTCGGACTTCCCTGGTGGGACCAAGGTAAGCACCTGTGCCGAGTTGGCTTACCACCCGGAGACTCCACCTTGTTTCTTTTTTGCAGCGTGTCTGCTGTGGTATAACGCCCCCAGCAAATCAAGGAGTTGGGTTCCGGAACGACGGAGGCATTCTCTTGTCCGAAGCGCGCACTGGCCGGCGTTTTCCTCTTACGTTAGCCGTCAAGATTAAGAACGGCACTGCGAAGCGCACTGGCAAAGCCACCACCAACGACTTGAGCGCCGCGGGCGTGTTCATCACCACCAACCTCCCGTTCCGCAAGGGTTCCACAGTGAGTTTTCAGATCACGTTGCCCGCTACCATCATCGGTTCCAGCAACGATGTGAATGTGAATTGTGCCGGGCGCGTGGTGCGGGTGGACTCGCCCAAGAGCGGCAAGCGGCGGGGCGTGGCGTGCGTGATTGATCGTTACCAGTTCGTGCCGCAGCGCAAGCCGCGGGAGGCCAAGTAAATGCTGAAGATGGTCCTGGCCGACAAACAGGCTATCTTCCGCGCCGGAATCGCCAAGGTCCTGGGCGTGGAAGACGAAATTCGGATCGTGGCGCAGGTTCAGTCATCGGACCAGATTCCGATGTCGCTGGAAAAATTTCGGCCTAACGTGCTCGCCTTTGCGGCGAATCTCGCTCCCAATCTCGCCGAACTTGTCCAACTGGCCGCGCACACCAAGACCCGCCTGGTCATCCTCGCCGAGACCGGCGAGAACGGGCACGCGTTCGTCAACTCCGGCGTACACGGCGTCGTCTATCGCAACGTCACCGGACCGGCATTGCTGGAGTGCGTGCGCAAGGTCGCCCAGGGAGAAACCTGGATCCAGCAGCAGACGCTGGCGCCCGAGGAGCAGGAGAACGACATGGTGGGCGCGCGCGTTCGCGACCGCCTCACGCCCAAGGAACTGCGCATCGTGGCGCTCATTGTGCAGGGATATAAGAACAAGGATATTGCCACCGAACTCGGCACCACCGAGCAGGTGATCAAGAACTACCTGCGCAATATCTACGACAAGATTGGCGTCTCCGACCGCCTGGAATTGGCGCTCTTCACCATCCACCACCGGATCCTGGCGGAAGCCGCTGCCGCGACCGGAAGATAACCCGGCGGCGGGCATTCTTTCGTTCGCCGGATGAGCACCGCGCTCTAGCGGCAACCCAGTACGCACGTCCAGGCTGCATTCAAGCCCACCATGGCTGGGTAATACCCCAGAAACACCACCGTCGCTGCCAGCGCCAACACCAACGCGGGACGAATTCCAAAAACGGCAGGCACGCCGCGAAAGGCAGCGGCGATCATCGGACCAAGAAACATGCTCGCAAAACCATAGTAGTAATAGTAGGTAAACGGCCGGGGAGCGATCGCCCACACCAGCAGATTCGCCAGGTAAAACAGGACAATCACGATTTCGGCAAACTCCAGGCGCCTGATCGCCCGGTAAATACAAACCACCAGGGCAACAAGTCCCGCCCACACGATTACGATATTGCCGACCAGGTAATCGGGAGCATGCTGGGGAGCGGTGCGAATCACCCACTGGTACCAGGGCAGCGCCAACGCCGGGTCGCCGGGGGAATGGCTGTGGTAGTTCACCATCCAGCGATGCATGGCCACCATGTCCGCAAGCGTGAACGGCTTGCCTGCTGCGTGATAAAGCGGCAGGTACGCGGCTACATAGATCAACGCCGGTGCCAGCCACAAAGCGCATAACGTGCAGCCCAGGCCGGCGGAGGAGAGATTGCGTCCTGCCAATGAGCTGCGGCCCACCGTCAACAGGGTGACGCTGATCGCCTGTGTCACTGCCAATCCCACCAGCGCATTCCATTTGCAGCCTACCGCCAATCCAAACAAGACGCCGGCCGCGAGCAGGAGCGCCCGCCGCACTGACACGCTGCAAGGGAGCTTCAGTGCAGCCGTGTATGCAAGCACCGCCCAAATGCTGAAGGTGAAGACAAATATCTCCAGCATCGCAGTCCGTGCCAGCACGAACCAGAAACCATTGGCGGCGGTGAGCAGAACGGCGAGCAGCGCCAAGCGCCTGTTCTCCAGCAACAGCTCGCACCACCAGAAGACCGCCACCAGCGCGAAACCGCCGCACAGAACCGGCGCGATCCGCCATCCCACGGGGTTATCGCCGAACCGCCCCATGCCGGCGGCGATCAGGTATTTGCCGACCGGAGGATGTTCCACATTCCTGGCGGAAGCGTGCGCCAGGAAAGCGCGCGCTGCGCCGACGTAATACTGCTCGTCGAACACCATCTCGCGGCGCTGGCCGATGCGGATGAACAGCAAACAGAATGCCGCGACAAAGATAGCCAGTGCAATGCTGGCGCTGCGCATCACCGCGCCACGCGAGGTGATGCTGCCGCCGGCGCAAACCGGTGCCGATACGTCAAGGGCCTCTGTTCGCACAAGACTCCAATGAGCGGTTGGATCGAACTGCGGCCATTATCCATGGATTTTTGAAAGGACGGCGTTGGAAATGCGGTGCGGACCTTGTCCTGCAATGGCGTTTGCGAAGCAGCAAGGAGCAGAACCAGTTCGGAGATCGGGATGGGAAGTCGCGACTAGGCCGTTTTCGTGGTTCCGTCCGCCGACGGCAGCACGATCGTGAAAGCTGTTCCTTTTCCTACCTGACTGCGGAAGGAAATGTTGCCGCCGTAGGAAAGCAGGATCTTCTGCGCGCCCGACAAGCCCAGGCCGGTTCCCGATGGCTTGGTGGTGAAGTAAGCAAAAAAGATGCGCTTCTGGGCTTCCGGCGCAATGCCGACTCCGGTGTCGCACACCGTCGCGACCACGCTGTTTCCGCGAGACTCGCAAGTGATGGTGATACGGCCGCGGCCCGGCATCGCTTCAATGGCATTGATGATCAGGTTGGTGAACACCCGGCGCAGGTCGGCAGCATTGGCGTTCACCTTGGGCGCCGACTGCAGGCGGGTGGCGACTTCGACATTCGCCTTCTCCCACAGCGGCCGGGTGAGTTCGACCGCTTCCTCGATGATGTTGCACACGTCCAGGGGCCGCAGCGCGCCCTGCCCGTTGCGCATGTACTCGCGGATGTGCTGCACCATTTCGGCTCCGCGATGGACCGTGTTCTGGATCATGTCGAGCAGGGGCTTGCGCACTGCGGCAGGACGGTCCTGGCTCATCGCCAGCACGGCCGCGGCCTGGCCGATGGTATCGAGAATATTGTTGAAGTCGTGCGCCAGGGCGGCTGCCATTTGGCCGATGGCGCGGTGCCTCTCGATGTCGCCGACGCGCTGCTGCAGGTGGGTCAGTTCGGTGACGTCGCGCGCAATCATCAGAACGGCAATTACGTCCCCACGATCGTCATGGATGGGATTGGCTGATACCAGCAGTTCGTAGACCGCGCCGCTGACTGGGTTGTGCACGATGCGGCGCGCCTGCCTGACGGCGTGGCCTGCCAGCGCAGCGCGCAGATCCGGCGGCTTGCCTTCAGGTCCCTTCACCAACCCGCTGATTTCTTCGGCGCTTATGCCATGAATTTGCTCGCGCGTTTTGCCGATCAGGCTTGCCGCCGCGCTATTGGCGTCTACGATGCGGCCGTTGGAATCCATAATCACGGCCGCTTCCGGAATGCTTTCGAGCAGGGTGGTGATTTCAATCTGACGCCTGGGATCGATCGTATCCTTGTCCTTGCGCCCGCGGCGTTCCACCAGGTGAATTCTGCCGGCCAGCAGCACCACTGCACAGCCTTGCACGATGATGTGCAAATGCCTGGAGGTCTCGAAGATGAGTCCACACAGTGACATTTCGCCCTGGGGCGGACAACTATGGTCCGCCAGTCGTGCGGTCTTGCGGGAATCGTGCTCAAAGTTTGGATGGCGCAATTTGGCGCAGGGGATGTGCGGCAAATTGAGATCAGTGGGAAGCAGCTCTGTCGCTGGTCTTGAGCAGCTCGTTCACGATGGTGACCAGCTCTTCCGGATTGACCGGTTTTTCCAGGTACAGATCGGCGAGCGGTTCGGCGGCCTGGAAGGCTTCCGCCACGTATCCAGAAACAACTACCACCGGCGTGCTGGAGTGAGTCTTGGCTGCCTGGACCACGGCGCGCCCATTGGCATCGCCGAGCCGCCAGTCGGTCACCACGGCGTCGTAACTGTTGCTCTCGAGCTTCTCGATGGCGTCATGCGCCGAGGTGGAGGCGGTAACCACATGGCCCGCGGCTTCCAGGATTGCGCATTTCAAAGTGACGACGTTGGGCTCGTCGTCAACGCAGAGAATTCTCGCCATAGAGAGGTCCTCGCGGCGCGCAAAGAGGCCGCTTCGATGTTGCCCGATATTGTTGAGCACGCCGTCTGGCTTGTCAAATACGCAACATTAAGTCTGCTTTTCACCGATCGACTTGGCTTGCGTGAACAGGTACAGGTAATCGGGCCCGCCGGCCTTGGAGTCGGTGCCGGACATGTTGAAGCCGCCAAATGGGTGCGCGCCCACCATCGCTCCGGTGCACTTCCGGTTCAGGTACAGGTTGCCGACGTGGAACTCGCGTTTCGCCTTCTCCAGCTTCTCGCGCGAACTGGAATAGACCGCTCCCGTAAGGCCAAATTCCGTATCGTTGGCAATTTCCAGGGCATGGTTGAAATCGCGCGATTTGATGACCGCCAGCACCGGTCCAAAAATCTCTTCCTGCTCCAGCTTCGATTTCGGTTTGAGGTCGGCAATCACGGTGGGTTGAATGAAGAAGCCTTCGCCGTGCTTGGTGTCGCGGCGACCGCCGGTGATCAGGCGGCCTTCCTTCACGCCGTGCTCGATGTAGCCCAGGATGGACTTCATGGAGCTTTCATTGATCACCGCGCCCATGCTGGAGTTCTGGGTGGGATCGCCGAGCGTGATCTTCTCGACGCGCGCTTTCAGCATGTCGAGGAAGCGGTCGTAAACCTTCTCATCGAGGATCAGGCGCGAGCAGGCGGAACATTTCTGGCCCTGGAAGCCGAAAGCGGATGCAGCAACGCCTTCGACCGCGGCCTCGAGGTTGGCGTCGGCATCGACGATGATGGCGTCCTTGCCGCCCATCTCCAGCACCGTGCGCTTGATCCAGATCTGGCCGGGGGCCTGTTGCGCCGCCACCTGGTTGATGCGCAGGCCGACTTCGCGCGATCCGGTGAAGGCGATGTAACGCGTCTTGGGATGTGAGACCAGCGCGTCGCCAAAGCTGGCGCCGGCGCCGGGACAGAAATTGACCACGCCTTCCGGCATTCCCGCCTCAATCAGCGCCTCCACGAACTTCTGCGCAATCGCCGGGGAATCGCTGGAGGGCTTCAGGATGACCGTGTTCCCGCTCACGATGGAAGCGCTGGTCATGCCGCCCATGATTGCGCCGGGGAAATTCCAGGGCGGAATCACGATGCCCACCCCGAGCGGAATGTACCAGAGATAATCGCGCTCGCCGGGCAGTTGTACCGGGGGCTCGGCCTTGGCCAGGCGAAGGGCTTCGCGTCCGTAAAATTCGAGGAAGTCAATCAGCTCGGCGATGTCGGCATCGGCCTCGGCGTAATTTTTGCTGACCTCGAAAATCATCCAGGCGGAGAACTCGTGCTTGCGCCGGCGGATGATGTCGGCGGTGCGGAACAGCAGGCCGGCGCGCTCCTCGACCGGGGTGCGACTCCAGGACTCGAAGGCTTTGAGGGCTGCCTTCATCGCCGGCTCCACCTCTTCCTTGCCCGCCTTCTGGAACAAGCCGACGAGCTCATGAGGATTGGCCGGATTGATGGAGCGGATCTTGTCTTTGGTGGTGAGCTGCCGGCCGCCGATGATGAGCGGGTACTCGCGGCCCAGTTGCGCGCGCACTTTTTCAATGGCGGTGCGCATGGCCTGCAGATTTTCCGGCTTGGCGAAGTCGGTGGCGGGTTCGTTGCGGAAGGGGCCGACAGCGACAGCTTCGGGTGCGTGGACAGTAGCCATAATTGCGATCCTTTTTCGGTCCCAGGGCGAATGGGACCAAGTCCAAAACTATCTATTCTAGCAGCTAGGGGCGAGGGGGCAGGGCATATGCCGCGTGTTTGCGGGGATGTGTCAGGTTCCTGAAACGGGTCTCACGGCGAGTTGAATCCGGCATCTGCTCTGGGGAGAGTCCCGCCGGAACATTGGCGGGATTTTCTTCTACTGAGTGGCTCCTACTGAGTGGCTGGGCTCCGGCGCTGGTTGCAAACCAGGCGGCCGTGCAATAACCTACAGCTACTCGCCATAGCAAGGCCGGGATGGCGGAACTGGCAGACGCAGCGGACTCAAAATCCGCCGGGCTTCGGCCCTTGGGGGTTCAAGTCCCCCTCCCGGCACCAATTTTCCCTCTTTGTCTTGAATGGCCTGCGGGTTGTCTGGCCCCGATCCGCGAA
>DASSIZ010000006.1 GCA_035691485.1 Terriglobales bacterium | reverse complement strand
CCGCGCGCGGATCAAGCTCCGTGAACTGCTCAGCAGGTACTTCGACCGCGGCAGAAATGCAACAAGGGCGTCGCTGCCGTTGAAGCAAATTGTCAGTGACTTGCGCGCCTCGGCAGCCGCGCTTTAACGGCAGGCGCTCTATTCGTCAGAGCGTTTTCGGAAAAACGCAAGACCTCGGCAGCAATGAGGCGCATGGCCTGTTCGGCTCCATCACAGCGCAATAATGCGCTTGCCCTCCGACACGGCAAAAACTGAAAACAAATGGCGGAAGCGTTATATCGCCGAGCCAAGTAATTCGGTGGTGTCTTCGGCCAAACGTGGTCCTCCCCAAAACAAAAAACCGGCCGCAACCGGGTTTGAAAAAGACCTTAGCGATACTACCGCCCTACTTCGTCTTGACGCCGCCAGAGTTGGCGTTCGATCACTCATATTGATAGCCGAAGCAAGTGAGCGCACGCCCTGAGGAAAGCATCTTTCCGCTTGCTCATTCAACTGGAACTGGCGCACTGTCCCACGCTTGCAAATTTTTACCGCGCGCGTCGTACACATTTTGTTGACAAGGGTAGGCTCGAAACATAGACTTCGCGCCACTTTCGGTGGGCGGCCGGTGAGGGCCTCTCAACTTCCTATCCGAAGACCAGCTATCCTGTGGAGGATCCATGCGCGTTCGCAGAGCCCTTGCGCTCTTATTGCTGCTTTCGCTTGTACTCGCTGTTCCAGCTTCTGCCCGTATAGTTCGATTCACCATCTACAAAAAGACCTCGCCAGCGTTCGCGGGCGCGACTTTCGGCAGCGCTGGACAGTACGAGACTCTTTCCGGCCTTGCCTTCGGCGAACTGGATCCGGATGACCCGGTGAACGCGATCATCCAGGATATTCAACTCGCGCCGAGGAACGGTCACGGCAAGGTCGAATACACCGCCACATTCTTTATCGTTAAGCCGATCGATATGACAAAGGCCAGCGGGCTGCTCTGGCATGACGTGCCGAACCGCGGCGGCCGCATCACCATCGTCGACGCCGAAAAGGCCTTCGGCGATGTTGGAATCTCCAGCGGCTGGCAGGGCGACAACGCCGGCAATACCGACCAGTCCAAACTCACCGACCCGGCAAACATCACCACTGATTTCGTGAAGGTCCCGATCGCTTATAACCCGGATGGCTCCGCCATTACCGGGACGGTGCTGGCTCGCATCATCAATCCCGTTGCCGGACTGGTTTCTGCACCCCTGAAGGTGCAGTCGAACGCCTTCCCCTATAGACCCTTCACGACCGACACGACGAAGGCGACCCTGACCGAGCACCTGCACGAAACCATGACCGGAGTCGTCACTCCAGGAAATATCATAGCCAGCGCCGATTGGGCGTGGGCCCATTGCGATGCGACGCACCCATTCCCGGGTACGCCGATTATTCAGGTCCCGGGTACGCCGATCAATCAAGAGATCTGCCTGCGCAATGGATTCGACACCAACAAGCTGTATCAGCTGGTGTTCACCGCGAAAGATCCCTACGTTCTTGGCGTTGGGTTTGCCGCGTTTCGCGATGTGGAGTCCTTCTTCAAGTACGAGGCGGCCGATGACGATGGCCAGCCCAACCCCATCGCCGGCAAGATCAAATGGTCGATCGCGCGGGGCGTATCACAGAGCGGCAATTATTTGCGCGGCTGGCTGCATCTCGGCTTTAATGAGGACGAGAAGCACCGCCAGGTCGATGACGGCATGTGGCCGATCATTGCCGGCCGCCGCATCGCGTTGAACTTCCGCTGGGCTCAGCCCGACGGCGTGCTGGAGCTGTACGAAGCCGGCAGCGAAGGGCCGCAGTGGTGGACGCGTTATGAGGACCACGTGCGGAACCTGCCGGCACGCGGCATCCTGGATCGCTGCACGGCGTCTCGCACCTGTCCCAAGATCATCGAGCACTTCGGCGCTGCCGAAGTCTGGGAGTTGAAGCTGCCCATCGAATGGGTGGGCACGGATGGCACCAAAGATATCCCGCTGCCCGACAACGTTCGTCGCTACTACATCGCCAGCACCACGCATGGCGGCATGACTACGCCGGCGGGGACCAACCTGTTTGACTTCACTCCCAATGCTCCGGGCTGCCCCGGAAATCAATGGGGCACCGGTGCATTCGCTGGCAATCCGGTTCCGCACACGCAGGTTGTGAACGCGATTCGCGTGCACTTCCGCGACTGGGTCATGAATGGCACTCTGCCGCCGGATAGTCTCTATCCGCGGTTGCGTACCCCGGATGGCGACGGCGATGACAACGGCCGCGGTCTCCACAAGGGCGACGGGGACAACGTCCAGAACCTGGTGCCACCAACGCTCGCCGCAATGGGCTTCCCGACGGGACTTCCGATACTGCGCGACATCGCTCCTCGGGCTCCGGAGGCGGCGACTATAAACGGCAACAATGAGGTGCCGTTCATCAACCCGGTGCTCGACTATGACTGGGGACCGCAGTTTGATCCTAACGATGGCAGCGGTATTCCTACCAACATTCCGCCGCCGATCAAGCAGGTGATCAAGATGTTGGTTCCGCGCACCGACTCGGACGGTAACGAACTGGGCGGGGTGCCGTCGGTGCTGCGCGATGCGCCGCTCGGCTCCTACTTCGGCTGGAACGTTACTGCTGCGGGCTTCCACAAGTCCCAGAACTGTGACTACACCGGCGGCTACATTCCGTTTGCGAAAACAAAGGCGCTGCGGATCGCGAATAACGATCCGCGGCCGTCGCTGGAAGAACGCTACGGAACGCACGCTGGCTATGTGGCAAGGGTGCAGGCTGCTGCTGCGCACGCGGTCGCGAGCGGCTTCCTGCTGCAGGCCGACGCCGACGCGCTGGTCGCAGCAGCCAACGCCAGCCAGGTACTGAAGTAGGCGCTTGGTGATCAGGTAAGCAGTTTGTAAGTTGATGGATCAGCCGGCTCGGATTTGTTCAAGCATACCTAATGCCGGGAACAAACTCGAGCCGGCTGCCGAGGGT
>DASSIZ010000005.1 GCA_035691485.1 Terriglobales bacterium | reverse complement strand
TGAGATAGGTGCGATAGGAATCGGCAAAGCCGGGAGTCTTAAGCCCTTCGCGCACACGCCCTTGGTAGTAGTAAAGCGGCGGTAAATAAGCGATCGTGGGCACATTGTCCATGAAGAGCTCGAATTCCTCTCCCTTTCGTTTCACGCACCGATCGAACTCCGAATCCGCCTCGACAAATTGTCCCGCTTCCACGTAAGCGCGCCCTAGTTCGAACCGGCCGATCCAGGTATCGAAAAGCTTGACGCCTTCGGTCATCAGCTTGACCGCGTTGTTCGTGTCACGGCGCGCCAGGGCCGCTTCCCCTTCGATCATCTTTCCATAGGCCTGCGGCTCCGCTTGCGAGTCGGAGTCCATGACCGAGGCGAGTTGTAGCGCCTTGGCGATTTCGCCGGCTTCGATCAAGGCCTGCGCCGCCAGCACCCGAACCGGTAAAGCCTGGCTTATCGACACCGCCTTGTTCGCAGCGGCAACGGCCGCGCCTTTCTGTCCACGCAAAACCTGCAGGTGCGCGAGGGTAGCGAGTTTCTCGGCGGCGGCGTCACGGTCCTTGGCCGCCAGGTCGGCGGTGGCGCCTTGTTCCAGAATTTGGATCGCATCCGCGTACCGTCCTTCGTAGGCAGCCAGGTCGGCAAGCCCCGAGGCGGCAGCGGACGCGCCCTGCGCACCAAGATCTTGGATTTTTTTATAGGTTTGCTCGACCTCAGCAAACTGTCCCTTTCCCAGCTGTGCCTCGGCCAGAGCGGTGTAAGTCAACAGGGAGCTCGGGTTGATCTGCAGCGCCGTCCGTGCCTCCCGCTCCGCGCCCTCAAAATCACCAGTGTAGGTCAGATAGAACGCCAGGTTGACGCGCTGCATCGCGCCCTTGGGGACCAACTCGACAGCTCGCCGCGCCACTTCCGTAGCCTTGGCAAAATTGCGCGCGTACGCGTTACATACCGCGAGGTTCGTCTGTCCCGCCCTGTCACTGGGGTATTTCTCGACCAGCTGACTCAGCTCATCAATGCATTTTTGCCAGTTGCCGACGCTGTTGTAGTAGAGGCCCCGATACCGATAGCGTTCGCGCTCCGTCATCCGGTCTTCGTGTTGCAGGGCCAGCTTGATGTACTTCTCGGCGTCAGCTCGATTGCCCAGGTTCCCAGCGCTCGCGGCCAATCCGGAGTACGGACCCGGGTCGCTCGGGTCCAGTTCTGAAGCCTTCTTGAAAGAATCGAACGCCTCCTGATACTTGCCGGCGAACTGCTGTTCCACAGCGACGGTTTCGTAGTGAACGACTTCCAGAGAAGCAGCACTGAAACTCCCCCTGACGGCAGCTAACTGGACCGAGGGGGGCGTGGTGTCACCCAAACCTTTGCGAATCTGCGCTGCCAGCTCGGGAAGGTCGTGCAGAATATCCTGTTTGTTGGAGACGCTGACGTTGGCTTTGCCGAGTACGTTGCCAGTGGTACCATCCAGCACGATCGCCGACACCTCGTACTGGCCGCCACGCAGGGTAATCTCGCCGGTAATGACCGCATTGACGCTCTGCTTGATCGCGATGAGCCGTGCCGATTGTTCATCGAGCTTGTTGCTGGGGTGAGGAAGTTTTTCAGCTTCCTTGCGCGCCGATTCGCGACTGTAAGCGCTGATAAAACTGGCGCCCTCCAGGGCTTTATTGAGCATCGGCTCCACCGTTCCGTCCAACACCGGGTCGCCGGTATGGTTGGTGAAGTCGGCCACCAGGACGGTGACCGGCTTGTGCGGACCGCTCGACTCCGCGCCGCCACCGCCGAGAATCCGATGCCGTACCGAGGGAATTGCCACCAGAGATGCCACTAGCAGGACTGCAGCGGCCACGATGAGCCAGCTCCGATTGACCTCGAATCCCGGCAGCGCGATCTGCACGCTGCGCGAGCCCGATTTCGGCGGCGCGGTCGCGGTCTCCAGATCATGCAGGATCTCCCCGGCGCTCTGGTAGCGCTGCGCGGGATCGCGCTCGATGCACTTCATGATGACGCGCACGATCCAGTCGGGCAGCTCGGGATTGAGAATCTTGGGGCTCTGCGGCACCTCGTGCACGCGCTTGTACATCAGCTGCAGGGTGGTATCGGCGTGGAACGGGACATCGCCACTGACCATCTCGTAGAGGATGAGGCCGAGGGCGTAGAGATCGGCGCGATGGTCGATTTTTCCGCCTTGCACCTGCTCCGGGGCCATATAGCGCGGCGTTCCGAGAAACTCGCCGCTCTTGGTCATGCCGGTGTCCTGCTCCAGCGACTTGGCGAGACCGAAGTCGGAGACGTACACGTTCTCCTGCTTGTCGAGCAGGATGTTCTGCGGCTTGAAATCGCGGTGCACCACGCCTTCGCGATGCGCTTCCTCCAGGGCTTCACACATTTGCTTGGTGAATTTCAGCGCGCGCTCGACGGGCAGCTTGCCTTCATGCATGAGGAGCTGGTGCAAGTCCTGCCCTTCGACGAAGGCCATGGAAATGAACTTCACGCCTCCGGCTTCCCCGAGATCGTGAATGCGAAGGATATGACGGTGGGAAACCTTGCTGGCAAGCAGCAGTTCCTGCTTAAAACGCGCCTCGACGCCGGCTTCAAGAGCCAGACCGGGCTTGATCAGTTTGAGCGCAACCGGGCGCTCCAGTTCTTTGTCCCACGCCTTGTATACCGCGCCCATGCCACCTTGGCCGAGCAGGCGCTCAATGCGGTAACGCGGACCGAAGTCCACCTGGTCCGAGCTTCCCGTGACGCCGAGCGCAGCCCACGGACCGGCGGTCGCGACATTGGAATCCTGGAGGGGTTCAGGAGGCGGCACATGAGCGGGGGCGGCCACCGCACCTTGTTTTACCATGGCCGGCATGGGCGGCAGGCTCACGCCGACAAGCGTCTCCGCCTCGCCGGCGCGAACCAGCGCAGCGCCGCAGCGGACGCACTTACCTACAGTATCGTTGTTAGTGGTTCCACACTTCGGACAATTCATGAGGGATCTGGTCGCCCGACAAGTCCAAAGATTATTTAACAGTAACTAGGCTCGCGGCAAGCGGAAAACCCGGCTGGAAGGACCGTCGGCACTGAATCTGAGCCGGGTGTGATGAAC
>DASSIZ010000004.1 GCA_035691485.1 Terriglobales bacterium | reverse complement strand
CGAGATGAACGCCAGCCATGGCACTCCCGCCAACAACGTCACCCGCATCCCTTCCACCCACCAGGTGGTCGTCAGGATGGCGACAATAAACGCGGCGCCCAGTATGGTGGTGATGGGATAACCCGGCATCCGCACCGGCAGTGGCGGCCGCCCGCTCGCCTCCCATTTTCGCCGGAATGGAAGGTGGGTAATGAAGATCATCAGCCAGATAAACAGCCCGCCGAACAACGCGATGCCGAACATGTACACGTACGCGGTTCGCGGGTAGAGAGCGGCCATCGCGGTCGCCAGCGCCAGCCCAAAAGTCGAGATCAGCAACGCGTTCACCGGCGTGCCCTGCGTCGAGACCCGCCCGAAGATTGCCGGCGCGTATCCGCCGCGCGCCAGCGAGAACATCATGCGCGTGACCAGGTAGAAATTGCAGTTAATGCTCGACAGCGCCGCCGTCAGCACGACAAAGTTGACCACGTGCGCCGCCGCCGGAATTCCCATCACCGCGAACACGGTGACGAACGGGCTGGCGGTCACGTCGGCGCCGGGCTGAATGCGGTTCCATGGCACCACGCCGATGAGCACGATCATCGACCCGATATAAAAGAGGATCAGCCGTCCCACCATGGAGCGCATGGCGCGCGGCACGGCGCGTTCTGGATCCTTGGCTTCGCCGGCGGTCACCGCCACGATCTCCGCGCCGATATAGCCGTAAATGGCAAATACCAGGGCGAACCACGTGCCCCTCCATCCGTGCGGGAAGAAGCCGCCGTTGCCCGTGAAATTCCGCGTGCCGATCGCTGGATGTCCAATGCCCAGCAGCATGGCCGCGCCGAACACGATGAACAGGATGATCGCAACCACCTTGATCATCGCGAACCAGTATTCAAAGGTTCCGAAGCTGCCGACGCTGCGCGCGTTCACCCACAGCAGGCCCGCCGAAAAGCCCACGATCCACAACCATGAAGGCACATTCGGAAACCACCAGCGGCAGTACACCGCCACCGCCGTCGCTTCTCCGCCGATGGCAATCGCCTGCACCGCCCAGTAGGTATAGCGCACCACAAATCCGGCCCAGCGCCCCAGGTAAATCTCTGCGTGCACGCCGAAAGAGCCGGCCGTGGGGTGCGCCACCGCCATCTCCGATAGTGCCCCCATCAGCAGCAGCGTGACCACAGCGCCGAGGACGAAGGTCAGGATTACAGCCGGCCCGGCAAGCCGCACCGCCAGTGAACTGCCCAGGAACAACCCCGTGCCGATGGCTCCGCCAATGGCGATCATCGCCAACTGGCGCGACGACAACTGCCGGTGAAGTCCGGCTTCCTTGTCCATTACGGCGGACGAGATGTCGGCCACAGCAAGCTTTTCCGGGCTCAAAAATCCCCCACGAAGTGGGGAGAGTATATCCGCTGGGCGGTGGAGCAGCGGAATTCATTCCACCGTGCCGGCCATGCCAAAAAAAAAGCCGCGGGATTCGCTCCCGCGGCCTTCCATACCAGGTCTTGCCGTTAAGCGCGCACGCGGCTTGCGGCGGCCTTCGGTGTCTCCTGGACTTCGTCCCAGATTTTGATGCCGTGTGTTTCTTTCAGCGTCAGGCTGCCGACAATGAAGGTCATGGTGGCAATCGCCATCGGGTAGTACACGCCCGCCAGGATGTTCCCCGTTGCCGCGCAGGCCGACAGGCCAATCAGCGGCAGCAATCCTCCGAACACGCCGTTGCCGATGTGATAGGGCAAGGACAACGACGTGTACCGTATCTTGGCCGGGAACGCCTCCACCAGGTATGCGGCGATCGGGCCGTATACCATGCAGACGTAGACCACCTGGATCAATACCAGCAGCACCAGTAGCGGCACGTTCGGGCTCGCCGCTTCTTTCGCCGCCACCAGGTTCCCGCTCGGATCCGTGGTCATTGGGGTCAGGCTGATGGCACCCGTCACCTTGTTCTTGGTGGATTTTACCGTCACCACGTGATTGCCGGCCGCGCCCTCCATGGCCTTGTAGATCGGGATGTAAGTGATCACGGCGAGCAAGCATCCCGCCATCATGATCTTTTTTCTTCCGATCCTATCCGACAGCGCCCCGAACACCACAAACAGCGGCATGCCGATCAGCAGCGCTACCGCGATGATCTTGTTCGCCAGCGTCGGGTTCACCTTCAGGATGGCCTGCATGTAAAACAGGGCGAAAAACTGCCCGGTGTACCACACCACGCCCTGGCCGGCCGTCGCCCCGAACAGCGAGATCGCGACCCGCTTCAGGTTCTCCTTCTTGGTGAAGGCTTCCTTCAGCGGCGCCACTGAAGTCATCCCCGCTGTCTTGATCTGCGTGAAGATTGGCGATTCCTTCATCTTCAGGCGGATGTACAGCGAGATGGCCACCAGTACGATGGAAATCAGGAACGGAATTCGCCAGCCGTAGGCGGAGAAATCCTCCTTGCTCATCGAGTTCTGCACCGCCAGGATCACCAGCAAGGAGATGAACAGCCCCAAGGTTGCGGTGATCTGGATGAAGCTGGTGTAGAAGCCGCGCTTGCGGTCGGGTACGTGTTCAGCGACGTATACGGCTGCGCCGCCGTATTCACCGCCGAGCGCCAGACCTTGTAGGACGCGGAACCCGATCAGCAGGATGGGCGCAAACCAGCCGGCCGTCTTATACGTGGGCATGACCCCGATCAGCGCGGTGCAGGTGCCCATGATAACCAGCGTGACCAGGAAGGCGTACTTGCGCCCGACGAGGTCGCCGATTCGTCCAAAGAACAACGCGCCGAAGGGCCGGACCACGAACCCCACGGCAAACGTCGCCAGGTAGGCGATGTACGCAAAGGTGTCGTTGCCCGGCGGATAGAATTTAACCGCCAACACGGCAGCCAGGCTGCCGAAGATGTAGAAGTCGTACCACTCGATCATAGTGCCGACGGCGGACGCCATGATCACTCTCCAGATGCTGTATTCCTGAGTCGCACCGCGGCCTACAACTGCTGTGCCCATGCCTTCCTCCTGGGAACCGGGTTCCGACCCCGGCAAAGTTTTGTAGTCGAATGGGCGGCCATCAACACTGCTGACGCTCCAGGCCAAAAACTGCGGCGGCGCCGAAAACCGCGCCGGAACTGGGATTGGGCCTGGGGGGGCAGCAGCCCCCCGCACTAGTGGACGTGAGTTGTATCACATCCCCGCGTGATTTGCATCATTTCCGCTGTCCCGGGCGAACGCCGACCATGGTCGTAAGCGGGCTGGCCCCCGCGCCGAGACATATCGATGCCCCCCTCGATTAGGTCGTTAGATGCCGGACCGGCACTTCGTTGCATAGTTTTTGCAAGCGACTTCTCCCCGGCCTCGCAGGCGGCGCTCCCTCATGCCGCCCGGCTGGCCCGGGTTTTCGGGGCGTTCGTCTATGCGCTCTATGTTATTGAAATTCAGCCTTGGGAAATCTGCCCCGAAGTGACCTTGCAAAGCCGTATCGACGCTACCCAGCTCCTGGACGAAGTGACGCGGTCGAAAGAATGGGACGGCATCCGCGTGCAGGCGGCGCTTCGCCACGGCAGCGCCGTTGCGCAGATTATCCGCTTCGCCCAGGAGCATTCGGCGGACCTGATCGTGACCGGCGCCGGCTCCCGACACAGGCTCCGCCATCTGCTGCTTGGCTCGGTGGCGGAACAACTGGCCCAAACCGCGCCCTGTCCCGTACTTACGATTCGCTCCGACGCTAACCCGCCCGCCACGGAGGAGGGCGGCTTTCGCAACATCGTGTTGGCCACGGGCGCCAATGCCGGCGCTGCGGCGGGCATCAGCTACGCCGCCAAATTCTCCAACCGCTTCGGCGCCCGCCTCTGGATCGCCCATTCCCTGCGACCTGATGGCGGCGGGAATGACTCGGAGCGTTCCTGGCTGAGCAAGCTCGTACCCCATCGCGAGGGCGTTGCGCCCATCTTCGAAATCGGAACCGTGGAGCAGGTCACGGTCATGCTGGCGCAGAGGGAATCCGCGGACTTGGTGATGCTCGCGCCCGGACTCGGCTGGCTGCTCCCCAAACTCGTCCAGCATCTTGCTTGCCCGGTGATGAGCGTGCGCTATGCCATTCCGATGATCCGCCCAAAATCCTTCGGCGCCGAAATAGCTCTTAACTCCTAGCTCGTAGCTATCCGCCGTTGACGCTTCGAGCGTGAAGTTCGTTCTGGAAACAACCGCAAGACGCACGAACGGCCATCGAACAATCGATGGCCGGGAATGTGTTGGTTAACAGCTAAAAGCCGGTAAAGCCGGCTTAGCGCGCTGCAGCTGTGGTGGGCTGCGCTTGCGTGACTGCTGCGAATGCCTTGTCTAGCGCGCGAATTGCTTCATCCACATCCGCCTTGCTGATGTTCAGCGGCGGCGACATCCGGATCGCGTTGCCGTACAGCCCGCCCTTGCCGATGATCAGGCCCGCGCGCTTCGCTTCGTCCAGCAGGCGATTGGTCTCCTGCGGCGCCGGCTCTTTCGACTTGCGATCCTTCACCAGTTCCAGTGCTTGCATCAGGCCCATGCCTCGCACGTCGCCGATCAACTCGTACTTGTCCTTCAGCACCTCCAGTCCATCGCGAAAGTGCTGGCCGACGGTGTGCGCGTTATCCATCAACCGGTCTTCTTCGATGATGTCGATCACCGCCTTGGCCGCCACTGACGTCACCGGGTTCCCGCCGAAGGTGGAAATCTGCAGCCCCTTGAAGCTGTTGGCAATCTCCGGTTTCGTCATGGTCAGGCCGATGGGCACGCCGTTGCCCAGGCCCTTGGCGGCGGTAATGATGTCCGGCGTCACTTCCCAGTGCTCGATGCCAAACCACTTTTTCCCGGTGCGGCCCCACCCGGTTTGCACCTCGTCGCTGATGAACTCGCCGCCGTACTTCTTCACGATGTTGAAAACAATTTTGAAATACTCCGGCGGCGGCGTGATGAACCCGCCCAGTCCCTGGATCGGTTCCGCCAGGAATGCCGCAACTGCCCCCGAGGTCGACGTCTGAATTACGTTCTCCACGTCGTGTGCGCACTTCACCCCGCAATCGGGATACTTCAATCCGAACGGGCACCGGTAGCAATAAGGATTGATCGCGTGCACCACGCCGAATGCCGCCGGCAGCGATGCGCGCCAGGTATATTGCCCGGTGAGCGATTGCGCGGTCTGCGAGCGCCCGCTATATCCGTGGCGGAGGGCGACAATTTCGAAGCGCCCGGTATGAGTGCGTGCTGCCTGCACCGCGGTCTCATTTGCCTCCGTGCCACTGTTGGTGAAATACGACTTGCTGATCCCGCCCGGCGCAACCTTGGCCAGCTTCTCTGCCAGGGCCACGATCGCTTCATTCGGCAGGACAGTGGAGGCGTGCTGCAGCTTGTCGATCTGCGCCTTGATCTTTGTCGTTACCCGCGGATTCGCGTGCCCCACCGAGATGGTTACGATCCCGCCAAAAAAGTCCAGGTACTTTTTGCCGTCCACGTCCCACAAGTGCTGCATGCTGGCATGATCGGTAACCAGCGGATCAGTGAAGTAGGTGGTTACGGATGGGAACAGATATTGCTTGTATTTGGCGATGATTTCGTCTCGGGTCATGGGCGCCTCACAGAGGGATGAGCAGACCCGGAACTATAGCACCGCGAGCAGCACTTGGCACGCGCGGGGCACGGCGCGCTGCCGCACGAACCAAAGACAATTCCCCGAGAAAGAGCCTTTGCCGGAAAGGCTGATGTTCGTGAACTAGCCCGAAGTCGCCATCGTGGCCGCTACTTCCGCTTTTACCCTGACAATATCCTCGAGTCGCAGCTCCAGGCCGCCAAACTCGGGATGATCGTTGAGCTCCAGTGTGAACGCCACGTCCACGGCATCACCCGCCAGAATCGATGATTGCTGCACCTGCTCCGCCATGCGCCAACCGAGCGCATCAATTCCGCGCGCCTGCTTTCCGGCGCCGATGGCCAGGCGCATTTTGACGTGTTTCTCTTTCAAGATCTTAGGCGGATAGGCGACGCGAGCGCCGCGCGCCACGAACACCGGCTCGGGATTGCCCATGCCGAACGGCTCCAGCCGTTGCACCGATTCGTAGATGGCGGGTGTCACCTCATGCAGCGGCAACTCGCCGTCATAGTCCAGCACGCGCTCGAAGTCGGCCGGCGTCAGCCGCTCACGCGCGTAGGCATCGAGCGCCGAACGCAGTGCCGATACGCGATCGCAGGGCAGCGAAAAACCGACCGCATGAGCGTGACCGCCGAAGCGCGTGAACATCCCGCGACAAGATTCCAACGCGTCCAGCAGGTGAAAGGCGGGAATCGAGCGGCCCGAGCCGTACGCTTCGCCGTCTTCCCGCGACAGAACCAGCGCCGGGCGCCCGTAGCGTTCGACCACCCGGGTGGCGGCAATGCCGATCACGCCGCGATGCCATTCGTCGCCGTCGATGACCAGGCAGTAGCTATCCCTGACCTCGGGCGCGCTAGCCAGCCGCTCCTCCACGGCGTTGAAAATGCGCTTCTCTTCTTCCTGGCGGTCGGCATTGAGCTGGTTCAGCCGCGCCGCGATCTCGCGCGCCCGGTCTGCGTCTTTCACGCTGAAAAGCTCGATAACGTCCTGCGCGACATCCATTCTTCCGGCGGCGTTCAAGCGAGGAGCGACGCGGAACGCGATGTCGGTGGCGTCCAGCTTTTTCGCGCTCAGCGACGCGACTTCGAGCAGCGCTTTCAGGCCCGCATTCACCGGATGGCGCAGGCCATCGAGCCCCAGCTTGGCAAAGACCCGGTTTTCCCCGACCAGCGGCACCGCATCGGCAATCGTGGCCACCGCCACCATCTTGAGGAATGACGGCAGCAGGCGCGCGCGGTCCGTCTCCTCCAGCAGCACTTGCGCCAGCTTGAATGCCACGCCCGCGCCACACAGCGCCTTGCACGGGTACGCGCACCCTGCCTGGTTCGGGTTCAGCACCGCCAGCGCCGGCGGCACGCCATGCTCATCTGGCAAGTGGTGGTCGGTGACCACCAGGTCCACCCCGGCGCGTCGCGCCGTCTCCGCGGCGGCGAAGGCGCGGATACCCGTATCCACGCTGATGATCAGCGACACGCCAGCCGCCGCCGCGCGCTCGATAACGTCGTCCTTCATGCCGTAGCCTTCGCGGATGCGATGAGGCACGTGAAAATCGGCGCTACCGCCGCAGAGCTCGATCGCGGTCTTCAGAATCACGACGGCGGTGGTGCCGTCCACGTCGTAGTCGCCGTAGATCAGGATTTGCTCGCGATTGGCGATGGCTCGGCGCAGCCGCTCGGCGGCCTTGGCCATGCCCAGCATCAGGAGTGGCGAGTGCAGTTGATCGATTGACGGACGCAGGAATCGCTGTGCCGCTGCCCCGCCGGAAATGCCGCGTGCAACCAGCAAGCGCGCGACCACCGGTGGAAGCTTGGTCTCTTCCGCCAACCGGGTGACTTGCGATTCATCGGCCGTTCGCAATTGCCAGCGCACGGGAGAACGTTATCACGGAGTGCGGGGATGACGCTGTGAGGCGTTTGCCCGAGCCTGGCCGCCCCCAGCTGCGAGCTACGCTTAGCGTTCCTCGTCGGGATCGTCCGGCTCGTCGATCATGATGCCGCCATACTCTTCGGCGGCATCGAGCAGGCGCTGATAGCGGTCGTACCATTCCGTGGAAATTTCGCAGAGGAACATCGTGCTCTGGTAGGGCCAGCCCAACTGCACGAACCCGGTCTTTCCGATGTAGGTGCGCAGCCAGCGCGCCTCCTCGACGTCCTCTTCATTCGTGTAATTGGAGTTCCGCAGGCGCTCCACCAGGTAGTCCACGTCCTCGCGGTCGAGAACGACATCATTCATTGTCAGGAACGGTGCGCCCGCCGCCTTGGCGAGCTCGACAAAATCCTTCCAGCTGTCCACGTTGTCGCGCGGGTCCCACATGACGCTGGTGACCTCGTCGCTGACGTAGCCGTGGAAGCGGCGCATGCCGTGCCCTTCGATAAAGGCCGTCATGTCGTCTTTCAGGGTGGTCAGGTCGTCTTGCATGATGGATAAGCGTGGCAGTCTAGGCACTTAATCCACTCTCACCAGTACATCATACTCCGCGGCGAGGTCGCGCGCGGCTGGCGTGATGATCGTCTTGGGTCCCACCAGGATCTTGGACTTGCGCTTGACCGCGGCGCGGATTTCCGCCTCGCTCACAAAGTCAACCGGACGAGGCTTAGGCATGGCCGCGGCCGGCGCACCCTTCTTTTCGGTCGCGGTTGGCGCTGGTGTAGCCACGGAACTGGAGGAACTGGCAGAAGGCGCCGGGGCAGATGTTCCGCCGTGCTTGCCTGCCAGAAATCGGTCCACCGCGCGCGCCACCGACCAGTTCACCCCGGTTCCGGCGGGCGCAGCTTCCTGGGCGGGCGCCGCGCACGCACCGCAACTCACCGCCGCAGCTGCTGTGCCGCCGGCAACGGGCACCTGGAAACTGGAAACCGCGGTTACCGGCCTTGCCTCATAAGCAATCCGGCGCAGGTTGATCAGGTGCAGCGGCGAGATATTGTCCGAGGTGATGTTGCCGCCGGCGGCGCCGCATCCCAACGTCATCGCCGGAAACAGGTTGGTGGACGATCCTATCGATCCTTGCGGCGAAGGACTGTTCACCACCACGCGATAGGCCGGCATCTTCATGCCGTATTCGCGGATGACGGCGTCATCCTTGGCGTGGATGGCGCAGGTGTGGCCGAGGCCGCCGAAGCGCAACAGTTCCACGCAACGCGCCATCGCCGACGCGCGGTCCTTCTCCAGGTACAGCGCCAGTACCGGCGAAAGCTTTTCCGCAGAGAGAGGCTCGTCGCGCCCGACTTTATCCAGCACCGCCACCAGCAGACGCGCATTGGCCGGAGCGTGCAGGCCGGCCAGTTCCGCTACTTTCGCGCCCGTCTTGCCCACGAACTTGGGGCAGATCGTGTGTGTCTCCGTGTTCACCATTTGCTTGCCGAGCTTCTCGGCGTCTTCCCGGCTCAGCAGGTGTGCCCCGTTTTTTGCCAGCTCCTTCAGGATCGGCTCGCGCAGCGATTCTTCCACCACGATCGCCTGTTCCGAGGAACAGATGGTCCCGTTGTCGAATGTTTTTCCGAAGACAACGTCGGCCACGGCCTTGGGCAGATCGGCGCTTTTGTCGATGAACGCCGGCACGTTACCCGGGCCTACTCCGAAGGCCGGCTTGCCCGAACTGTACGCGGCGCGCACCATTCCCATGCCACCCGTAGCCAGGATGACGCTCGTGCGCCGGTGCTTCATCAACTCCTGCGTTCCCGGAAGGCTGGGCGTGTTGAAGCAGCAGATCACGTCCGGCGGCGCGCCCGCCTTCGCCGCAGCCTCTCTCATGATCGCCGCCGCCTCGCAACTGCAGCGCAGAGCTGTGGGATGCGGGCTGAGCACGATCGCATTCCGCCCCTTGATGGCGATCAGGATTTTGTAAATCGCGGTCGATGTCGGGTTCGTGGACGGCAGGATCGCGGCTACGACACCGACCGGCACGGCAATTTCGATGATGCCCTGGCCTTTGTCCTCGCGCACCACTCCCACCGTCTTCAGCGGCCGGATCGCTTCGTACACGCGCTGTGATGAAAACAGGTTCTTGAGGATTTTGTGCTCGACCACGCCGTAGGTGGTCTCTTCCACCGCGATGCGCGCCAGCTTCTCGGCGTTCGCGGTAGCGGCGGCGGCCACCGCGTCCACCACGCGGTCCACTTGTTCTTGCGTAAAGCCCTGGAATTCGAGAAACGCCTTGTAGGCGCGCTCGATCAAATCGCGGGCCTCGGCGACGGAGCGCTCGTCTTTGCTCTGCGGCGCGGCGGCAACGGCAACAGAAGATGTGGGATCTTGGGCCACGGAAAAGTGATATCGGTAATCGGGTCATTGTGTAACGCGGGGACCGAATGGTTCGGCGCTTTACCCGATTACACAATCACCCCATTGAACTTTAGTCGGCGCTTGCCTTCTTGGTCTTGGGCGCGGCACCACTGATCATCGGCATTGAGCTCTCCAGGTCGCCGTGCGGACGCGGGATCACGTGCACCGCTACCAGTTCGCCGACGCGACGCGCTGCGGCGGCCCCGGCATCGGTGGCGGCCTTTACGCTGGCCACGTCGCCGCGGACGATCACGGTTACAAACCCCGCCCCGATGTATTCCTTATGAACCAGTTGCACGTTGGCGGCTTTTACCGCGGCGTCAGCGGCTTCGATCGAGCCGACCAGGCCCTTGGTCTCTATCATTCCCAGTGCTTCCATCATGTTGGCTCCCTGAAACCCGCGCGCCGGCCGTGCCGCGCTTCACCAGTACGAGTGCCTGCGTACCTTACTACGCAGGGCGAAACGGGTCAACGCTGCACCCGGAAAAACACCCTCGCTCGCTGTGTTAAACTGCAATGTTTTATATCGCATGATTGCGCGCTCATGGTCTTCTCCAAAGAATATGTGGGCTACCTGGCCCGCGAGATCTCGAAAAAACTGGTGAAGGGCGAGTTCATCGCAACCGCGGCGCTGCCTGCCATGACGGAGCGCGTCCACAGCGCCCTGCTCGACGAACTTTCGCTCGAAGACCGCATCAACGACGAGGTCCGCGTCATCCTGGAAACCTACTCCGACGAAATGCGCAAGACGGGCGCCAACTATCAGGAGATGTTCAAGAAGGTGAAGAACGAACTGGTCCGCAAGTACAAGGCGGTGCTGTAGTGCGCGTCGACATCAAGTCGGAAGAGCCCTATCGCATCAGCCGCGACAAGATGAACGTGCTGGCGCGCAATATCACCGAGGCGCTCGAAGCCATGGAGAACGTGAAGTTACTCAAGGAAAAGAACAGCGTTCGCCTGGAAGTTCGCCGCCTGCTGGAAGAACTGTTGCTCCAGGAAAAGAGGATCGACCAGGAAGCCCGGCGCAAGATCGAATCTCAACGCCGCACCATCCTCGAGGGCAGCCAGGAGTGGGACATCCTCTACCGCAAGTACTACAACGAGGAAGTCAAAAAACACGGAATTTGAAAATTTGTAATTTGAAATTTCCGTCTGTCCCAAACCATGGGAAAAATTACAAATTAAGAATTTCCAATTACAAATTCCCAAACACTTCCTGCGCCGCCACCACGGTATTGCAGTGGATGGTGATCGTGTCCTCGACGTTTTGCGCGTAGCCGCCGGCGAGGGTCACCATGACGGGAATGTTGCGCGCCTGGGCTACGCGGAACACCAGTTCATCTCGCTTCTTTAGTCCTTCAATGCTAAGGGCCAGGCCGCCGAGCTGGTCCTCGCGGTAGGGGTCCGCGCCGGCGACGTAGGAGATCAAGTCCGGCTGGAAGTGGCGGAACCCGGAGCTGAGCGCGTTGTCGAGCCAGGCCAGGTACTGCTCGTCGCGGGTGCCGTCGGGCAGGTTCACGTCGATCGACGAGGCCGGCTTCCACATCGGGTAGTTGTGCTCCTGGTGGAGCGAGATGGTGAACACGTCGTCGGCCTGGGTCTGGCGGATGGAGCCATTCTCGGTGCGGCGCAGGGTGGCCCCACCGGCCGACGGCAGCGGATCTCCGGGCGTGGGCTTGCGTTGGAAGATGAAGGCGGTGCCGTTGCCCTGGTGGACGTCGCAATCCACGGTCATGGCGCG
>DASSIZ010000003.1 GCA_035691485.1 Terriglobales bacterium | reverse complement strand
CCGCGGCGACCGTGACGACAACTACGGCGCGTGGAATGCCCGCGGCGACCGTGACGACAACTACGGAGTGTGGAATGCCCGCGGCGACCGTGACGACCAGTATGCCCGGCGTGGTGACCGCGATGTGCGCCGCTCTCAGACGTGGGGCTACAGCAACATGCGTCACGGGACGCGTGACGACCGCTAAGGTTTAAGGCCGGAAGTTTTCCAACCAGCTGGACGAAACCCTGCTCGGGAACCGACGAGCAGGGTTTTTGTTCGCCGGAAAATAGAAAAGTTCCGAAGGTTTTGAAGGTCTCGAAAGTTTCGCGTAATGTCCGGGACCCCGAAACCTTCTTCTTCCGAAACCTGGTGGCGGGGCATGCCTTCTGCCCCCAACCGCATTTCGATAAATCCTGCTGGACGCATTTCGCCAAAACTCATCTAATGAGAGGCATGTCTGCTGAACGCCTGCAGAAGATCATGGCCGCCGCTGGAATCGCCTCGCGTCGCCACGCCGAGGCGATGATTGCCGCCGGGCGGGTGTCGGTGAACGGGCAGATTGTCTCCGAACTGGGCAGCAAGGCCGATCCGGAGTCCGATCACATCCGCGTCGATGGCAAGCTGCTGCGCGGCCCGCAGCGCCACGTTTATTTCATTTTGAACAAGCCCAAGGGTTACGTGACGACGGTCACCGACCCCGAAGGCCGTCCTACGGTAATGAATCTAGTGCAGGGACTCGGCGAGCGCGTGTATCCGGTAGGCAGGCTCGATTACTTGAGCGAGGGCCTGCTGCTGATGACCAACGACGGTGCCCTGGTCGAGCGCCTGATGCATGCCTCCTCGCACGTGCCGAAGACGTACCTGGTCAAAGTGAGCGGGCAGCCGTCGGAGGAGGCAATTGAGAAGTTGCGGCGCGGGATCGTGCTGCGCCCGTCTCCCAAGGACGGAATGTGCGTCCGGAAGGAACTTCGTTCCTCCTCGCGCGATGCGACGCGCACGCCCTCCAGGGAACGAAGTGCGAAGACCGCGCCTGCCAGGATCCGCCTGCTCAAGGAAGCGGCGAATCCATGGTATGAGGTCACGCTTATCGAAGGACGCAACCGGCAGATCCGGCGCATGTTCGAGCAGGTCGGCCATCACGTGGAAAAGATCAGGCGGGTACGCTACGGCCCCCTGGAGCTGGACGTCGAGCCGGGAAAGTTTCGTCCGCTTACGGCGGCCGAGATTGGACGCCTTAAGGCGGCGGTGAAGCAACGCGCGCCGCGGTAACCGGTTCGCCAATCGCCGCTCCGCGGGCACGCATGATAGAAGAGGCCATGAGCCACAGATGAGCAAATTTGAGAAAGTAGTTCCCCAACATGTACGCGCCCTGGGCGGCTATGTTCCCGGTAAGCCCATCAAAGATGCTGAGAGGGAAAGCGGCGTGCGTTGCATCAAGATGGCGTCCAACGAAAATCCTTTCGGGCCTTCGCCCTTGGCGGTCGCGGCCCTGCGCCGCGCGGCGGAAGAGGTAAATCTTTATCCCGATAACGAGGTCACAACCCTCCGGCAGCACCTGGCGAAGCTGCACGGCGTGGGCACAGAAAATATTCTGGTGACCGCGGGTTCGACTGCGTTTCTGGTCTTGGCCGGGCGCACGCTGCTGGCCCCGGGGCTGAATGCGGTGACCAGCGAGCGCTCGTTCATCATTTATCCCATCGCGACCGAAGCCGCCGGCGGACGCCTGGTTCGCGTCCCTATGCGCGACCACACATTCGATCTCGAGCGAATTCTGGCGGCGATCGATGACCAGACGCGCATCGTCTATATCGCCAACCCGAACAATCCGACCGGCACGATTCTCCGTCCGCAGGCGCTGGACCGCTTCATGGCCGCGGTTCCGGAGCATGTCTGCGTGGTGCTGGACGAAGCCTATTGCGACTTCGCCGAGTTCTTCGCTCGCGAGCGCGGCGTCGAGTATTCCCATTCCATGCAGTACGTGCATGACGGCCGCAATGTCGTGGTCCTGCGTACGTTCTCCAAGGCGCATGGTTTGGCGGGGTTGCGCATCGGGTACGGCATCGCGCCGGCGGAACAGATTTCCTATTTCACTCGCATGCGCACCGTCTTCCAGGTCACCAATGTTGCCGAAGCCGCTGCCCTGGCCGCCATCGAGGACGAACACCACATCCGCAAGACGCTGCAGAACAACGCCGCCGGCGTGGACTACCTGTCGTCCAAGATCGCCGAGATGGGATTGCGCATCGTGCCCACCTGGGCCAACTTCGTTTACGTGGACGTCGGCGAGGATGCTGCGGCGTTGGCGCAGCGTATGCAGGACGACGGCATCATCATCCGCCCTCTGACCGGGAACTGGGGAGCGCCGCGGGCGGTCCGAATCACCGTGGGCACGCCGGAACAGAACCGCAAGTGTGTGGCCACGCTCAAGAAGGTGGCGGGCAAAGTAGTGGTCGCGGCGGACTAAATTTCAAGAATCATGTCTTCTGTAGCGACGGAATTCATTCCGTCGTGGGCGGCGGAATCAACTCCGCCGCTACAATCACGCCCGTTTGCGTACGCTCTCGCTCGCGTGCTCCCTCGCCTCATTGGCAATCATCGGCAACCGCGCCGCACCGTAAAGACCGGCATCGCTGCCCAGCAGGGCGCGCGTGATGATCGTCGGCTGGCCCATCGGTGCTGTGCTCACCTCCGCTGAGGCGCCTGCCGGCGGCGTGACCCGTTCCGCGGGCGCCGTCGCCGCATAGACCATCGAGCGCTTGCGCACCTCGTCGAACATTGCCGGGCTGAAAACGCTCCACGCGCCGGAGACGCCGCCGCCGATGACGTACATGTTCAGGTTCAGCATGTTCACCAGGTCGGCGACCACGATGCCCAGCGCCCAGCCGACGCGGTTGAAGATTGCCTGCGATGGCTGGTCGCCCTGGATGGCAAGGTTGTACACGACCTTGGCGCTGAACTCGACATCGCGTGCGTTCGCAGCCTGGGCGAGTTGCGGTGCTCGGCCGTTAGTGATGGCTTCGCGCGCCATCCGCATAATCGCTGTAGCCGAAGCGTACTGCTCCACGCAGCCGATGCTGCCGCACTTGCAGGGTGGCCCATCAGGATCGACGGTTATGTGACCGACCTCGCCGGCCATGCCGGTCATGCCGCGCCAGATTGTGCCGTCCAGCACGATGCCGCCACCCACACCGGTGCCGAGCGTGATCATGCACATCGATTCCTTGCCGCGCGCAGCCCCGAGCCATGCCTCGCCCAGGGCCGCGGCATTGGCGTCGTTTTCCAGGACCACGGTGGCGTTGAGGCGGCGTTCGATCTCGTCGCGTACGGGATAGTCTTGCCACCCAGTCAGGTTGGGAGACTCGCGCAACATCCCCGTGCGCTTGTCGATGATGCCGGGGATGCCGATGCCCACGCCGATCATCCGACCGGCTTTGCTGAACCTGGCCGCCAGCTCGCGGATGGCGTCCGACATTTCCGTGATGACGAAATCGCGGCCGCGCGACACCTGCGTGCCGAGGGTCACCTTCTCCAGCAGCGTGCCCTGCTCATCGATCGCCGAGATACGAAGGTTGGTGCCGCCTAAATCGACTCCTATCGCGAAAGTTGGCATGTTTGCATTGTAAACGTCGCGGCTATTTCTGGCATTTCGGGCAGTAATGGCTGCTCCGCCCTGCAATGACGATGCGCTTGATGGGGGTCTTGCACGCCAGGCAACCCTCTCCCTCGCGGCCGTAGACGCGGTGCTGGAACTGGAAGAACCCGGGTTCGCCCGCCGAATCCACGTAGTCGGAAACCGATGATCCCCCGGCGGCGATGGCTTCGTTGAGCACTTGCTGCACCGCTCCATACAGGCTCTGCAGCTCGGCGCGGGTGAGCGAGGCGGCGCGCCGCCGCGGCCGAATGCCGGCGCGGGCGAGCGATTCGTCGGCGTAGATGTTGCCGATGCCACGCAGCAGGCTCTGGTTCAGCAGCGCGCTCTTGATTGGCGTCTTGCGCCTGCGGAAAAGGCCGGTGAAAAGCTCGAAGCCGATGTCCAGCGGTTCGGTGCCGACGGTCTCAAAGGGCTCGCGACGCACCGCCAGCTTTCCAAACATCCGCGGATCGACGAAGCGCATTTCCCTTCCCGACTTCAGCCGCGCCATGAGGTGCGTGTGCTTGGGCAGCGGAGAATCGGGCGTGACCACCAGCAGCCGGCCGGTCATGCCCAGGTGCACGATGAAATGAGCATCGGGTGATCCGGTGACCGAATCGGATGATCCGGTGATCTGGTGATCTGGTGACTGAGATTTAGGTTTCTTCGTCACCCGATTCCCCGATCGCCCGATCGCCCGATGTTCGGATCGCCCGATCAACAGATCAATCACGATGTGCTTGCCCATGCGGCGCACGGCGCTAATGCTGGAACCGGTCAACACGGCCACGATTTCCTGCGCTGGCGACTTCAGCGGCTGCTTGCGTCCGCTGAGCCACACATCTTCGATCACGTCGCCGACAACGCTGGTACGCAAGCCTCGTACGACGGTTTCCACCTCAGGAAGCTCAGGCATCGGAAAAGCATAGCAGCCGGCATTTCCGGGCAGCATTCTGCGGCTCGGGCCAGGGATCATCCGGGCGCGTAAACGCGAGACTCTGATTGCTGAAAGCTTCCGGCCAATGTAAAATTCAACGTACACTCCTTCGGCAGGCGCTTCCCGGTAATCCAGGCTTGCAACACCGCGCCGCCGTCAGTGTGCGCATTCCGCTCGCACGCGAGGCAAGCAGTTGAAATCCAAAACTGCAGTCGTGGTCGGCGCCCAGTGGGGCGACGAAGGCAAAGGCAAAATCGTGGACGTGCTGTCGTCGCGCTTTGAGGTGGTGGCGCGCTATGCCGGCGGCCACAATGCCGGGCATACCGTCACCATCAAGGGCAAGCGTTTCGTCCTGCAACTGGTGCCCTGCGGGATTCTGCGCGATGGCTGTCGCGCCGTAATCGGCAACGGCGTCGTGCTTGACCCTTTTGCGCTGTTGAAGGAAATCGACGCTCTGCGGGCGGCAGGCGTTCGCGTGGATGGAAATCTTTTTGTCAGCAATCGCGCCCAGGTGATCCTCCCTTATCACCGCATGATCGAACTGGCGGCGGAGAATGCGCCCGGACGGGTGAAAATCGGGACCACGTCGCGCGGCATCGGTCCCGCCTACGAGGACAAAATGGGACGCCGCGGGCTGCGCGTCGCCGACCTGCTCGACCTCGATCTGCTGAAGAAGACAATTGAGAACGCGTGCCGTGAAAAGAACATGATTGCGCACGCGCTGTTTAACTCCGAGCCGCTCGATCCCGAGGAGATGTATCGCGAGTACGCCAAGGCGTCGAAGCAGATTGCCCCCTTCGTGTGCGATACCGCGGTGCTGCTCAACAAGGCGATCGCGCGCGGCGAGCCGGTGATGTTCGAAGGCGCCCAGGGCACCATGCTCGACATCGACCATGGGACCTACCCATTTGTCACCTCTTCCAGCGCCACCTCGGGCGGCGCTGTCATCGGCACCGGTGTCGGTCCAACCTCGATCGGAACCGTGATTGGGGTCACCAAGGCGTACTGCACGCGCGTCGGGGAAGGTCCGTTCCCCACCGAGCTGCACGACGCGATGGGGGAGACCATCCGCAAGCGCGGCAATGAATATGGCGCCGTCACCGGTCGGCCGCGGCGGTGCGGCTGGCTCGATTTGCCCTTGCTGCGTTATGCCGTGATGATCAACGGGATCTCCTGGCTGGTTGTGACCAAGCTGGACGTTCTGGACGAGATGGCGGAGATTCCGGTGTGCGTCTCCTATAAGATCAACGGGAAAAAGACGACGGAGATTCCGGCGCAGGCTGGGGGCTACGACAAGATTGAGTGCGTGTACCAGACGCTGCCGGGCTGGCATAAGTCCACCGAGGGCATCACCGCCTACGACAAGCTCCCCCCCAAAGCGCGGGAGTATATGGCGTTCATCGAAAAAGAGAGCGGCGCCAAAGTGGGCATGATTTCGACCGGGCCCGGACGCGAGCAGACCATGCTGACGGACGAATTCGCGGCGGAACTGGAGAAGCTCACTCCGGGACAGCGGCAGCAAAGCGCTGTCTGAGTTCCGGCACTCCGTTTCGACTTCACCGATGACGGTCCTCGATTGCTCGCCACTTGCCCGGCCATTTAGAATCACTCGCCATGCTCGTTCTGCTAGTGCAGTTCACGGTGAAGCCGGGCGCGGAAGAACAGGCGCGGCACTACATCAAAGTCATGCAGGAAGCCAGCCGCAAGGAACCGGGTTGCCGGATGTACGTCGGGCACCAGTCCTCGAAAGACCCGCGGCGGTTCTTCTTCTACGAGCAATATGACAATGCGGAAGCGCTTGATGCGCACCGCGCGTCGTCGTATTTCCGCGAGAACGTAACCAACGGGCTGGAAAAGTTGTTTGAAAGCGTGACCCGCGAACTGTGCCAGCCGGTAGGATAGCGGCGGCATCGATCGCCATCTCCGGCAATGGCGATTACTTTTTATCCAGCATCAGCACGCCGCCGCGAGCATAACTGTCCCAATCCACGTCCACGAAGGTCACGACGATGCCGTCGCGAGGCGTCTTCGCCTCCTCTACCATGACGTCGGTAATGCGCTCCGCGATCTTCCTCTTCTGCTCCGTGGTGCGGCCTTTGAGCAGGGTGATTTGGACCAGGGGCATATGAACTCCCGACGGTTCTAGTGAACCAGTTCGTAGCCCGCGAAAAAGTACGAGAGTTCGAAGCGGGCCGTGTCCTCGGCGTCGGAACCGTGGGTGGCGTTCTTCTCGATGCTCGCGCCCCACTTCTTGCGAACGGTGCCTTCCGACGCGTTGGCCGGGTTGGTAGGTCCCATCAGGTCGCGCCAGGCCTTGATCGCTTCTTCCTTCTCGAGCGCGACAACGACGATGGGCCCGCTCGACATGAAGTCGGTCAGCGAATCGAAGAACTGCTTGCCGGCGTGCACCGCGTAGAAGCCCTTTGCTTCATCTTTCGAGATGTGCAGCATCTTCATGCCGATGATTCGGAAACCCTTCGACTCGATGGTGGCAAGAATGTCTCCGGTCGCGTTGCTTGCAACCGCGTCCGGCTTAACGATGGCGAGAGTGCGTTGCAGAGTTTTCATTCGTAGTGAGTTGTCCGTGAAAGAAAGTTTCGGAAGTTTCAAACGTTCGACGTGAAACCTCCGAAAACTGCGAAACCTCAGTTAAGCCCGCGCGCCGGCGCCGATCACCGAGAGCACCGTGTCTCCGATGTCGGCGGGAGACTTCGCCACCTTGATGCCGGCCGCTTCCAGGGCGCGAATCTTCTCCGCCGCTGTGCCGTGCCCGCCGCTGATGATGGCCCCGGCGTGGCCCATGCGCCGGCCCGGAGGCGCGGTTTGCCCGGCGATAAACGACACCACTGGCTTTTTCACGTGTGCCCCGATGTAGTCGGCCGCGACCTCCTCGGCATTGCCGCCGATTTCGCCGATCATGACGATCGCTTCCGTCTGCGAGTCGCGGTTGAACAGCTCCAGTGCATCCACAAAATTCGTGCCGATGATCGGATCTCCTCCAATGCCGATGGCGGTGCTCTGGCCAATGCCGCGCTGCGTCAACTGGTACACCGCTTCGTAGGTCAGCGTCCCGGAGCGCGAAACAATGCCCACCGGACCCTGGCGATGGATGTGTCCGGGCATGATCCCGATCTTGCATTTGCCCGGCGAAATGATCCCCGGGCAGTTGGGTCCGATCAGGCGCGAGCGCCGGCTCTGCAGGAACTCCCAGACCCGGACCATGTCATTGGTCGGCACCCCCTCGGTGATGCACACAATGAGTTCAATCTCGGCGTCGGCGGCTTCCATGATGGCATCGGCCGCAAACGACGGCGGGACAAATATGACGGACGCGTCGGCGCCGGTCTTGTCCACCGCCTCCTGCACGGTGTTGAATACGGGCCAGCCTTCATGTGTAGTGCCGCCCTTGCCGGGCGTGACACCGCCCACGATCTTGGTGCCGTATTCGGCGCACGCCTTGGCGTGGAAGGTACCTTCCTTGCCGGTGAGGCCCTGGACCAGGACCTTCGTTCTTTCGTTAACCAGTACGCTCATGATTTTTCCATTACCTAAGCTCTGCCGGCGGCTGCAACCACTTTCTCCGCCGCGTCTTTCATGGTCTCAGCGACAATGAAGTTCAAGCCGGAGTTCTTTAGGATCTCCCGCCCCTGCTCGACGTTGGTGCCTTCCAGGCGCAGCACGATGGGAAGCTGGATCTTGGTCTTGTGCGCCGCTTCCACCACCCCGTGGGCAAGCCTGTCCACGCGCAGGATGCCGCCGAAAATGTTGATCAGCACCGCGCGAACATTCTTGTCGCTGAGCAGGATTTCGAATGCGTGCGTGACCTGCTCTTCATTGGCGCCGCCCCCGACATCGAGGAAGTTGGCAGGCATCCCGCCGGCGTACTTGATGATGTCCATCGTGGCCATGGCGAGGCCGGCGCCGTTGACCATGCAGCCCACGTTGCCGTCGAGCTTGATGTAATTCAGACCGTACTTGCTGGCCTCAACCTCGAGCGCGTCTTCCTCGGTGATGTCGCGCAGGTCGCGAATGTCCTGGTGGCGGAAGAGCGCGTTGTCGTCGAAATTGACCTTGGCGTCGAGCGCGATCAGGCGCCCGTCCTTGGTGGTTATCAGCGGGTTGATTTCCACCAGCGATGCGTCGGTTTCAAGATAGGCCTTGTACAGTCCGCTCAGAAACGCGACCGCCTGGTTGACCAGTTTGCCGCTCAAGCCGAGGCCAAAGGCGATGTTGCGCGCCTGGAACTGCGCCAGGCCGACCGCCGGCTCGATGTGCTCTTTCAGGATTGCTTCCGGATGTTCGGCGGCGACTTGCTCGATCTCCATGCCGCCCGACTGCGACGCCATGACCAGTAGCTTGGCCTCGGCGCGGTCGAGGAGCATGCTGAGGTAGAGTTCGCGCTCGATCGGCAGCGTTTCTTCGACAAGAAGCCGGCGCACCACGCGGCCTTCAGGCCCCGTCTGGTGGGTCACCAGCGTCATGCCGAGCATCTTGGACGCGAGCTCGCGCGCTTCCTCGATCGACTTGGCGATCTTGACCCCGCCGCCCTTGCCGCGTCCCCCGGCATGGATCTGCGCCTTGACCACAACGCCCTCGGCGCCCGCGGACATCAGGCGGCGCGCCACGTCCTCAGCCTCTTGCGCAGTGGTGGCCATTTCGCCGCGCGGCACCGCAACACCGTACTTCGCCAGAATTGCTTTTGCCTGGTACTCGTGAATTTTCATGGTATGAATCCGCCGCGCAAGTGGGATCCTGAAACCACGGCGAAACGTGTGATTGTATAAAACCCGGCCCGCTCCGTAAACGTAATTGCACGCGCCGGGAACAAGATCACAACCAGCTGTGATGACGGCGATTGCGGCCGGGAGTCACTTCTTGGTGCGCTTCGCCGTGGCCTCGATGTACGTCTTGAACTTGTCCGGCGCTTCCGGGGCAGCGATTTCAAACGTGAGCTTCAGCTCGTTGTCGCTGGTTTTGCTGTAGGTCAGGCGGTAGCGAGGTCCCCGCTGCGCCGGGTCACTCGCCATCACCAGCCTGCGGCCGCCGTCCCCCAATTCCACCAGGTAGCGAATGACGTGGCCCTCATTGTCCCAGTATTCGGCGCGAGTCTTGCCGGCCTGCTCGTCGGCATAGATGACCATCAGGTCGTCGTGGCGGTAGGAGGGCTTGCCGTTGGTGGCAGGATATTGCGAGTAGTTGTGGCGTACCAGGATCGCTCCCTGCAGTTCCGGCGAGAAAGTGAAGCTCCCCGTGCCCTGCCCCGGTCCTCCGCCGCCGGCCCCTTCCCAAGTACCGAGGAACGGCTGCCATTCTACCCATTTATCTTTCGGGACTTCTTGCGCGAGAACGACACCGGACAGCAACGCGAGTACGAATACGAACCGGCGCATGGATCCTCCTGCGAGACTGCGGATTATACGGTGATGTTTCCCATCGGGCTGTGGGTGGTCCACCCTGGCCGCTTTTGCCAGGGATTCTCTGGACCTGCTCGTCACCTGCTGCCCGATTGCCTGACCACCCGAACAAGCGGTTGTGATAAGTTCCGTCAGTGATTCTGGAGGCCATTCATCGTATCGCCAATCACCGCGAGTCGCTCTCGCGGCCGGATGCGCGCGCGGTCATGACGGAGATTTTGGCCGGCGGCGCCACCGATGCCCAGATCGCCGCGCTGCTGGTGGCGCTGCACATGAAAGGCGAGAGCGTGGATGAAATCGTCGGATTCGCCGAGGCGATCCGGGCGGCCGCCACTCCGCTTCCTCTGCACAAGAATTCGGTCCTGGACGCCAGCGGCACCGGGCGCGACGCGCTGGTGGACACTTGCGGCACCGGCGGCGACGCCAGCGGGACCTTCAACATCTCGACCGCCACCGCGCTCTGCGTCGCGGGAGCGGGCGTGCGCGTTGCCAAGCATGGCAATCGCAGCGCAACTTCGAAGTGCGGCTCGGCGGATGTGGTGGAGGCGCTTGGCATCAGGATCACGCTGCCTCCGGAGCGCATTGCCGCTTGTCTGGAGCAGGTCGGGATTGCATTCCTGTTCGCGCCCGCCATGCATTCGGCGATGAAACACGTCCATCCGGCACGGCGAGAACTGCGGCTGCCGACTGTCTTCAACCTGCTTGGTCCGTTGACCAACCCGGCCAATGCGTCGGCGCAGGTGGTGGGAGTTTATTCCGCCGACCTGGTGGAAAAACTGGCGGAGGCGCTGGCCATGCTCGGGTTGCGGCGCGCCCTGGTGGTGCATGGGAACGACGGGCTGGATGAAATCACCATCAGCGGGCCGACGCGGATCGCGGAAATGCGCGATGGCCAGGTGCGCACGTACGAAGTCACGCCGGAGGAGTTCGGTTTGAAGCGCGCCGCGCTGGAGGATATTGCCGGCGGCGGCGTGCAGGAGAACGCTGCCATCATCCGCGCCATCGTGGATGGCGAAAAGTCGGCTCGCCGCGATGTCGTTCTGTTGAACGCGGCCGCCGCTTTAGTGGCTGCGGGCCGGGCAGACAATATCAGCGACGGCATCCCGCAAGCCGCTGCATCGCTTGACTCCGGCGCCACCCGCGCAAAGCTGGAAGCGCTGGTAAAGTTCACCAGCATCTCATGACATCCTCGCGACAAAACCTCAAGCTGAAGTTGATTGACCTTTGCGGTGCAGTCCTGGCGCCCGCCGCAGCCCGCATCGCCAGGCTGCAATGGCGCTGGGGTGCGGAGAACATGCCGCGCAGCTTCCGGGCGTGGAATTCGCGGGGCGTTCTTCCACTGCCGTTCCACTATTATTACCCGGTATTCGATGCCGACGCGCTGCCGCCATCGACCTGGACGCGCGAAAGCCTCCTGCCGGGAATCGCTCTGCAACCGGAGCGACAGTTGCAATTATTAGAGCAGTTACGCTATGCCGATGAAGTGCGGCAGTTCCCGCTCGACGGCAATCATAAAGCGGCCTTCTGTTACTTCAATGGAATGTTCGGTCCGGGAGACGCGGAGGTGCTGTACAGCGTCATCCGGCACTTCAAGCCCAAGCGGATGGTCGAGATCGGCTCGGGCTGCTCGACGTTTCTCGCCAAGGCGGCACTGGACCGCAATCGCGCCCTGGGATACCAGGCGGAGCACATCTGCATTGAGCCGTACGCGGCGCCATGGTTGGAAAAGCTTGGCGTGAAGGTGATTCGCGACCTCGTCGAGAACTTGGACCTGGCGTTGTTCGAACAACTCGGCGCCAACGACATCCTGTTCATCGACTCTTCGCACGTGGTACGGACCGGCGGCGACGTGCAATTCGAGTACCTGGAGATCGTGCCGCGGCTGCAGCCGGGGGTGCTGGTGCACGTGCACGATATCTTCCTGCCATTCGAGTATCCGATGGTCTTCTCGCGAGACATGAAATTGTTCTGGACCGAGCAGTATCTGGTACAAGCGTTCCTGGCATTTAACACGGCGTTTGAAATCGTGCTCGCTCTCCGCTACCTGGATGCGCATCACCCGGATGCGCTCGCGCGGGCCGCGCCGGTCTACGGCGAATATCGCAACCACAAGCCGGCGTCGTTGTGGATTCGCCGCTGCCTGCGGGAGTGCAAATGAAATGACGCGGACGGAAACCAGTGGAGCGGCCATGATGACTGTCCCTGGCGGTTACGGAGGACCGCCGGTCGAGATTGTCGGCGATACGCTTGCGCAGGTACTCACGTCGCGCCGGGTATGGAACAGCCGCGGCGAAGAAGAAGAGGCGCGGGGCGCGATCTCCGGAGCGTCGTGCGCCAAAATACAGGAACTGATCGCGATGGCGGACGCTCGGCGCACCCTGGAAGTGGGCTGCGCGACGGGCGTGTCAACCCTGGCCATCCTCTCCAAGCTCGAGCAACTTGGCGGTGACCGCACGCATATCGCCATTGATCCCAATCAAACCGGGTACGGGCCGGATGGGTTCCGGGGCGTCGGCGCCGAGATGGTCCGCCGGGCGGGTTTGCAGGATCGCTTCTCGCTCATCGAAAAGCCGAGTCACCTGGGGCTTCCCGCGTTGTTGGCTGACGGCAAGCGGTTCGATTTCATCTTTCTTGACGGCTGGCATTCCTTCGACTTCACATTCGTCGATTACTACTACGCCGACCTTCTCCTGCGGGACGGTGGAATCCTGGTGTTCGATGACGTGGGCATGCCCGCCATTCGTCACGTGTGCTGGTTCCTCGAAACCCACAAGCCGTACGACTTCATGGGCGGTACGGCTCGGCTAAGCACCTTGCACCCATGGCACAAGATCAAGCAGCGTCGAGATCCCGCCGTCCATGTCTGGGGTTCGATCCAGGCTTACCGAAAACGGAGCAGCAGCATGGTTCCGAGCGAATTCTTTGAGGCTCCGTTTTACCCGCACTACCGGCTGTACCGCTGGTGGATGCGCCTGCGCGGATTGCAAATACGCCGTCCGTTCTAGCAGGTGCACCCTCTAACTCGCTGCACTACCATTCCCGACAGGCACCTTCTCCATATACTGCGCCACGTCCACGCGCCAGTGCAGTTCCTTCACCATGGAATCGCGCAGCGCCGCGGCGGCCGCCGGTTCACCGTGCACCAGGTACGTCTGTGACGGCGTGTTCTTGAACGTGCGCAGCCATTCCAGCAGCTCCGGCGTGTCGGCGTGATCGCTGAATTGCTCGAGCGCGGCGACTTGCGCCCGCACCGGCACGACCTCGCCGAACATCTTCACTTCCTTGGCGCCGCTCTTGATGCTGAAGCCGCGCGTTCCCGGCGACTGGAATCCGATGAATAGCACAAGGTTGCGTGGATCGGGCAGCCGTTGCCTCAGGTGATGAAGAATGCGCCCTCCCGTCGCCATGCCGCTGGAAGACACGATCACCATCGGGTAGTGACTGTCGTTGATCTTCTTCGAGTCCGCCGGCGTGCTGTCAAAGTAAAACCCCGGCCATGTCAGCGGCGATCCGTAGCGCCCGATCAGTTGCTTTGTGTCCTCGCTGAACTCTTCCGTGTGCTTCAGGAAAATGTTGACTGCCTGGATGGCCATCGGGCTGTCGGTGTGTACCGGCACGCGCGGAATCTGGCCGGACTCCATCAGCTCCTTCAGCATGAACAGCAGCTTCTGCGTGCGCTCCACGGCGAAGGCCGGAACAATGACGCAGCCGCCGCGCTTCACCGTGTCGCGGATGAACTGCGCCAACTCCGGCCTGGGATCTGTCGTCGGATGCAGCCGGTTGCCATACGTCGATTCCATGACCAGCAGGTCAGCAGCTTCTCCTTCGGTAGGACCGGAGTGGACCACGCGTCCAGGGGCAATCTGCGAGTCGCGAACCCGTCCGATGTCGCCGGTGAACAGCAGTCGCTGTCCGCCGAGAGTAATCTCCACCATCGAAGACCCGATAATATGGGCCGCGCGCACGAAACGAAAGCCGAAGCCGGGCTGCAGTTGCTGAACTTGCTCGTATTCGACTGGGCGGAACGATTTCATGCAGTCTTGCGCTTCCTCGAAGGTGTAGAGCGGCAATGCCGGCGAGTGCTTCGACGACTTGATCTTATTGTGGAACGCCGCGTCTTCTTCCTGCAGGTGGCCGGAATCCGGCAGCAGGATGGAACAGAGATCGATGGTGGCTTGCGTGGCGTAGATCGGGCCTTGAAAGCCCAGCTTCACCAGGCGCGGCAGCCACCCGGAATGGTCCAGGTGCGCGTGGGTGAGGATGACGGCGTCGAGATCGCGCACCGGCAGCGGCGGGCCTTGCCAGTTGCGCTCGCGCCATTCCTTCTGCCCCTGGAAGAGGCCACAATCGATCAGGACTTGAATTCCGGGAGTGCCATTCTGCTCGGTGTTGATCAGGTGCTTGGAGCCGGTAACCACCCCTGCCGCGCCGAGAAATTGAAGGTAGGGCAATCGGAACCTCCGATGCAGCGGCAAATTGTAACAAGCACCTCAATGCTTGGGTGCTACTTCGCGGGCGCGATGGTAAATGAATTGTTATTCATGTTCGACTCCGGCACACTGCCGTCGTTGACCCATACTTCGGTCGCTGCGACCGGCAGCTCGATTCGTTCCACTGCCTTGCTCTTCCCTTTCACCAGCACGCGCTTGGTGCGTTCGCCGCCGCCTTCGGCACGGACGAAGAGCGGCACCTCGGCGGCAGGCTGGCCATCGTCAGCGACGGTGACGGTGACAACGTACGTCCCGTTCAAGGTGACGCGCGGGAATACGGCATCGACGCGGAAATCCGGCAGGCCTCGGTCGCGGTAAAGCCAATCGTCGAAGAACCACTCCAGATTGCGCCTGGCGGCCTGCTCCAGCAGATGCGACATGTAGGCGGTATCCTTGTCGTCGGCGGCGCGATACTTCTTGAGCGCCTGCTGCAGCGCGGCGTCGCCCATCATGTCGCGCAACATCCACCAGACATACATCGCCTTCACGCGATACATGACCTCGTCGGTAGAGGTGATCAGGCCCGGCGCAGCGTGTTTGGCGCGGGCCTCCGACCCGCGATCGGGGGCGGGTGCCGTACCGGCTTCCGCAGCTTGCAGCGGCGGCAACAGCGTCTTCATGTACGACAGCGCGGCGGTGCGGCCACTCTGCTGCTCGCGATCCAAAGCCTGCGCGAAGTGCGCAACGCCCTCCTCGATCCACGGTCGAGCCGCGGAGAACGATGCGTGCGTCAACTGGTGGATCATGCGCAGTTCGATGGAACTTCGCTCGGTGAGTTCCAGCGGCGTGAAGAGCAACGGCCCGCTCTCAAACGGCGCATCGCCAATGGCGGCAAGTTGCACCACCTGGACCTTTGTTTTGGGTCCGCCGAACCACTCTGTCTCAAAGGGCAGCACTTTCTCCGCAGCGAGCGCGTACTCCTGCGCCGCCGCGGCCTGTTGCGGGAGGTAAAACACGTTGATCACCGGCCGGGCGAGCGCACTGTATTCGGCGACCGCAAACGTGGGTACCGTGTTCGCCACCGGCGCATAGGTATAGATCGAGCACCCCAGGTTCGTGGTGGCGTCCTCGCCGGCGCCTGCCGCGTGACGCGTGACACCTTCAGGCCTGCCATTGGCGATGACCGTCAGGTTTTCTTCCCCGACCCAGCACAGGCTCACCCGCATCGACGTTGCCTGCTGCGCTGTCTTCCAGGCATCGAGCGCCGGGAACAGCGAGTTGTCCGACATGCTCGCCGCCGGCAGCGAGACCGGGTACCAGGCGACATATCCGATGCCGCGGATGGCGGTGATCGGCTCCGCAACCTGGTCCCAATCACTGTGGGCAGCCACTTCGGAAGGAATGCCGACGCGAGTCAGGCGGGTGGCGTCCTGCGTGATCTCGCCCGAATAGCCAACTTCCAGCTCCACCGATGCCTGGGGCGGCACCGCGGAGGGCAGCGCGACCACGGCTTCGGTCACCGCGCCCGTATGGTCGATGTCGGTGGTGTACTTGTCGGTGACGTACTGCAGCGGCTTGCCGTTCAGTTCGATGAGCCGCCACGTCAGCGCTGACGATATTTGCAGCGTAAGGTTCCGCTGCGCCGTGCTGGAGTCATTGCGCACTCGAAGTTTGCCGCGTGCGGCAATGGCCGAGCCACCGGGATCGATACGGACTTCAAGATCGTAGTGAGTGAACGTGAACGCGGTGCGATCGACGGCGAAAGATGAGCCACAGAGGACACAGAGGTAAAACAGAAACAAACAAAAGCGGAAACGCGTCGACTTCATTCTGGTTTGCCTTTTGCCTCTGTGCCCTCTGTGGCTAATCTTTTTCGTCGCTGGCGCGCCACTTCGTACATCACCACTCCCGCCGCCACGGATACGTTGAGCGACGACACCTGGCCGAGCACGGGAATGTTGACGACGAAGTCGCAGTGTTGGCGGACGTGTTCGTGCAGGCCTTTTCCTTCCGCGCCCAGCACCAGCGCGCAATCCGTGGTGTAGTCCACCTCGTCGTAAGCCTGCCTTCCGCGCTCGTCGAGTCCGACCGTCCACACGTTGTTTCGCTTCAATTCCTCCACCGTGCGGCTGATGTTGGTGACCCGGGCGATGGGCAGATGTTCGGTCGCGCCCGCCGAGGCCTTCGCCACCGTGCCGGTCACGCCGGCGGCGCGGCGTTCGGGGATCACGATGCCATCGGCGCCGGCGGCATCGGCGGTGCGGATGATCGCTCCGAGATTGTGCGGGTCTTCCACCCCGTCCAGGACGACGATGAAAGCGCGCTCGCCTCGGCGCTGCGCCAGCAAGTCGTCTGCGCCGACGTATTCTTTCTCCGAGGTGATCGCCACCACGCCCTGGTGCGACTGCGTGGCCGCCAGGCGATCCAGATCCTGGCGTGGCGTGGAGCGGACAGCTATGCCGTGCGCGCGGCACTCCGCGATGATGCGCTGCAGGCGTTGATCATGCCGCTCGCGCGCCACCGCCACGTACTCGAACGCGCGTCCGCGCGACTTCAGCGCCTCCGCTACCGCGTTGATGCCGTAAATCACAGCCATGGCAAGAGTCTAGCAGGGTGGTTGCAGGGAGTTGGAAGGCATCGACACGATGGGATGACCGAACCAGTGTTGGTCGTTGTTTTCTGGCTACGAGCCACCTGCCGCGAGCTACCGATAACCTGAGCTCCACTGTTAGACTGAGATTGTGAGCGACGTTTTCATACTTTCCGCAGTGCGCACGCCGATCGGCAAGTTTGGTGGGGCGCTCGCGTCGTTGTCGGCCGCCGACATGGGAGTGGTCGCCGCCAAGGCCGCGCTGGAACGTGCCGGCGTCAGCCCGGACCAGGTGGAAGAAACAATTTTCGGTAACGCCCGCCAGGCTGGCGGAGGGCCCAATCCCGCTCGCCAGATTTCCATTCGAACCGGAGTGCCCGATTCTGTTCCGGCGTATACGGTGAACCAGGCATGCGCCTCGGGCATGAAGAGCATTGCGCTGGGTTGGCAGGAGATCGCACACGGCAACCTGGCTGTGGTTCTTGCCGGTGGAACCGAGTCCATGTCGCGTCTGCCTTACTATCTCGAGGGCGCGCGCTGGGGCCTGCGGATGGGCGACACCGAACTGGTAGACGGCATGTATCGCGACGGCTTCTTTTGCCCCATGTCCAAGATGGTGATGGGCGAGACCGCCGAGTTGCTGGCCGATAAATACCGGATTACGCGCGAGGAGCAGGACCAGTTCGCGCTCTGCTCGCAGCAGCGGGCGGAGCGAGCGCTCAACAGCGGCAGGTTTAACGACGAGATTGCGCCCGTGACCATCGCGAGCAAGAAAGGCACGCAGGTGGTCACGCGCGACGAGCACCCATTCCTTGGCGCAACCCTGGAAAAAATGGCTAAGCTGCCTCCGGTATTTTCAAAAACCGGCACTATCACCGCCGCCAACTCTTCTGGCATAACCGATGGCGCCGCCGCCGTGGTGCTGGCCTCTGGATCATTTGTGAAGCAGCACCAACAGAAGCCGCTGGCCCGTATTCTCGCCGCGACCACGGCCGGCGTGGATCCGCGCTACATGGGTATCGGACCGGTTCCGGCGCTGCGCAAGCTGGAGCAGAAATTCGGGATCTCGCCCGCCTCTGCCAGCCTCATCGAACTCAACGAAGCCTTCGCGGCGCAGGTGCTGGCGTGCGATCGCGAAATGCACTTTGATCGCGGCCGGCTCAACGTCAATGGCGGCGCGATCGCCCTCGGCCATCCCATCGGCTGTACCGGCACGCGCATCACGGTCACGCTGCTGCACGAGATGCTCAAGCGCAGGGCGAAGCGCGGCATTGCCACCCTCTGCGTCAGCGGAGGAATGGGAATGGCCCTGGCCCTCGAGAGTGCAGAATGAAGAATGCAGAATGAAGAAGTGAGAAGTCATTCCGTAATTGCAGCATCTTTCATTCTGACTTCTTAATTCTTTATTCCTCTGCTCCCCGCTATACTGAAGGGTTCTACCGTGGGGGTCCTATGCCGTTGTCCGCAGTTATCATCGATGATGAGCAGCTCGCGCGCGATGAGCTTGCCTTCCTGTTGAAGTCGGTGGATGACGTCAATGTAGTCGCGCAGGGCAAGAACGGCGTCGAGGCCGTGAACCTCATCAAGGAGCACTCGCCCGACCTCGTCTTCCTCGACGTCCAGATGCCCGGACTGGACGGCTTTGCGGTAATCAAAAAGCTGATGGACAAGAAGGTGCCGCTGCCGCAAATCGTTTTTGCTACCGCTTACGATCAATACGCGGTCAAGGCGTTTGAAGTGAACGCCGTCGATTATCTCCTCAAGCCCTTTGATAAGGCGCGGGTCACCCAATCCGTGAGAAAAGCCAAGGCCAAGGTATCCACCGCCGGACCCAGCGAACGCCTGGAAACGCTCATCCGTAGCCTGGAAGCCAAGCCTCATCAGCCCGCGAAAATCCTGATCAAGGCCGCCGGCCGATTGTTCCTGGTGGACCAGAAGGACATCTGTTATGCCTCGATCGAAGACGGTGTCATTACCGTGGTAACGGCTCAGATCGAGGGTCAATCCAACTGCCGTACGCTGGAGGAACTTCTCGCCTCCCTCGATCCCAACCTGTTCTGGCGCGCGCACCGCTCCTACCTGGTAAATATCAACCGCATTCGCGAGGTTGTGCCGTGGTTCAAGAGCTCCTACCAGCTCCGCATGGACGACAAGAAGCAGTCGGAAATTCCGGTCAGCCGCGCACAAACCAAGAGACTCCGCGAACTGTTCCGGCTTTGAAGAAGACCAGCCACCGAGGACACAAAGGCAGTTTCCGGTCTCCGGTGGCCATGCCATGCCTGGAAACCAACCTGGAAACCGCTATGTGCTTCCTCGGTGGCTGATGCGACTCTGCGGTGCCGCCGTTATGCCGCTTTCTTGGTGTGAATGACGCTTCGGATGCGGTTACGGACGCCATTGTCGAGGTGCATGACGTTGTGCGCCTCGTGGGCATGCTGTTCCATTTGCTTCATGATGTCGGCATCATCGTGGCCCCGGACTTCCCAATGACAATTCGGGTCGGTGACGTCGGCGCATCGCAGGTGAAGGTGTCCTAAAGGCGCTTTTTTCCCTTTGTCGCGAGCCATAGTTCCCCTTCCGTTGGTTGGATTTCTTCAAGAAGGGATTCACCACCGGCCCAGGCTGTTGTCCGAAATCGAGAGCTGGGCTGAGCTGACCCGAGACTCAGCTGCGGTGTCTCCGCGAACCGCCGCGATGGTCATGGTTATCGTCTGCTGATCGGCTGTCGGTTCTCGGCGATCGATTTCGAAATCGGAACCGTCCACCGAAAACCGATAACCGACAACTCGTCTTACGCTGCTTTACGCTGGATGGCGCCACGGACTTTCTGGCGCATGTTGTCGTCCATGTGGAGGTTGTGCTTTTCGCGGCCGTGCTGCTCGGCTTGCTGCATGATGTCGTCTTCGTTGCGGCCACGGGCTTCCCATTTGCAGTTCTTGTCCCCGACATCCGCACAGCGGAAGCGGAGGTCCTGATCTTGCTGTTTGTTTACGTCGGCCATGGATGTCCTCCCAGTGCTTGCGATTCGGGCAATGAATTTGCTGTTGCCCGCCATCGAGAGCGCCTGCGCGTACGCTGTATAATTTCCCTACTCATGAAAGCCTACGTGTACGTGTCGCTCAAGAAGACGGTGCTCGACCCGCAGGGCAAAACCATTCATGGCGCACTCCGCAAGATGGGCTTTCAAGCGGTGACCGATGTACGCCAGGGCAAGTACTTCGAGGTTACGGTCGATGGGTTGGATGAAGCGCGTGCCCGCCAGGAGGTCGAACGCATCGCTCGCGAGGTCCTCACCAATCCGGTGATCGAGGAGTTCCGTTACTCCCTGGAAGCACATTAATCATCGCCTGGAAGTCTTTCGTTACCGGGGTAAGTGGCGGAATCATATCCGCTCGGGCGAGAATCCAATATCATGGTGCTGCCGGCTCAAGTTCCAGCCGGGCGGCAGCCTTCGGCTGAACTCCTGAGACAAGCCAGCTTTTCGAGGGTATTCACGTGTGTGGCATTGTTGGATATGTAGGCAAGAAGCGCGTAGTGCCGGTCATCATTGAAGGCCTGCGCCGGCTTGAGTACCGTGGCTACGATTCCGCCGGCATCGCGGTTGCTGGAAATGGAGACGGCCTTCAGGTTCGCCGCGCCGAAGGCAAGCTGCGCAACCTGGAAGAGGTGATCCGCCTCAAGCCCCTCGACGGCACCTACGGCATTGGCCACACCCGCTGGGCCACCCACGGACGCCCCACCGAGGAGAATGCCCATCCCCACCGTGACTGCACCGGCCGTGTGGTCGTGGTGCACAACGGGATCATCGAGAATTACCTGCAGCTGAAACGCAAGCTCGCCGAGGAAGGCCATAAGTTCTCCACCGAAACCGATACCGAGGTCATTGCCCACCTGGTCGAGAAGCATCTGAAGCCGCACAATGGCGGCGCGCGTCCCTCGCTGGAAGAGGCCGTTCGCAAGACGGTAAAGGAACTGCACGGCGTTTATGCCCTGGCGGTGATTTCCGTGGACGAGCGCGACAAGATTGTCGCCGCGCGCAATGGCCCGCCGGCGGTCATCGGGCTGGGCAAGGACGAATACTTTGTCGCCTCCGACGTACCCGCCATCCTCTATCACACGCGCGACCTTTTTTTCCTGGCCGATGGCGACCTCGCGGTCATCACGCCGGAAGGTGTCCAGCTCAGCGACTTCGACGGCAACCCCATCGTGCGCCAGGTGCAGCACGTCACCTGGGATCCCATCATGGCGGAAAAGGGCGGTTTCAAGCATTTCATGCTCAAAGAAATTTATGAGCAGCCGCGCGCCGTCCGCGACACCACTCTGGGCCGCGTCTCCCTCGACAGCGGCAAAATTTTCCTCGAGGAGATGGAAATCACCGAGAGCGAATTCGCCAAGCTCGGCAAGGTGAACATCGCTGCCTGCGGCACCAGTTGGCACGCCGCGCAAGCCGGCAAGTTCATGATCGAGCGCCTGGCGCGGGTCCCGGTGGAAGTCGACTACGCCAGCGAATGGCGTTATCGCGATCCGATCGTTGCGCCCAACGATCTCACCATGCTGATAACGCAGTCGGGCGAGACCGCCGACACCATTGCCGCCCAACGCGAAGCCCGCTCCAAGGGCTCGAAAACGATTGGCATCTGCAACGTCGTAGGTTCCATGGTCACCCGCGAAGCCAACGGCACCATCTACACCCATGCCGGCCCGGAGATCGGCGTTGCTTCGACCAAGGCCTTCACAGCGCAATTGACCGCTCTGTTTCTCTTCTCGCTCTACCTGGCGAACGTGCGCAACAGCATCACCCACGATGAGGCGCGCATGTACATCGGCGAACTGGGCAAGATCCCCGGCAAGCTGGAGTCCGTGCTGGCCAAGGAAGAAGAAGCGGAAGACTTGGCCAAGGAATACCACCGCGCCCAGGATTTCCTCTTCCTCGGCCGCGGCATTCACTATCCCATCGCGCTGGAAGGCGCCCTCAAGCTCAAGGAAATTTCCTACATCCACGCCGAGGGCTATCCCGCCGGCGAGATGAAGCACGGCCCCAACGCGCTGATTGACGAAGATCTTCCGGTGGTGATCCTCGCCACCTGCGATCCCAAGGACCCGGGCTCGCAAATGCGCTATGAGAAGACGCTGTCCAACCTGAAAGAGGTGAAGGCGCGCAGCGGGCGGGTAATCGCGGTCGCCACCGAGGGCGACGAGGAAATTCGCGAAGCTGCCGACCACGTCATCTACGTGCCCCCCGCGCCGGAGATGCTGGTGCCCATCCTCGAGATCGTGCCGCTGCAGCTGCTGGCGTACCACATCGCCGTGCGCCGCGGCTGCGACGTCGACCAGCCGCGGAATTTGGCGAAGTCGGTGACCGTGGAATAGATCGCCATTGGCGGTTAGCCAACGAACTTTCGGTTCGTCCGCACCGTCCAAATTCTGACAATGCAGGCCCGGCGCCTCGCCGGAACTGCCGTTTATGCGACCCGAACGTTTGTGGCGGGGGCGCCCTCGCCGGCGACTACGTTTTGCTCTGCCCATCGCTGACTGCTGATTGCTGAGTTACGGCCAATGGCCAAGGGCAACGGCATTCTTTAGAATGAAACCAGTGTCCACTCACCGCCAACTGTTGACCGCACGCCTGGTGCGCTCCGTCCCGCTCTCGGGCGACACCAAGCACCTGGAATTCTCGGTCGAAGAACTTCCCCGCTTCGACTTCACTGCCGGGCAGTTCGTCTCGATGAAGGAACCGCATGACGGCCGCGAGATCACGCGTGCCTACTCCATCGCCTCGCCTCCGCGCGGCAACAACACCTTCGACCTCTGCCTCAACCGCGTACAAGAGGGCTTTTTTTCAAATTTTCTTTGCGATCTTCCCGAAGGGGAGAAAGTCCCGTTCCACGGGCCCCACGGTTATTTCGTGCTCAAGGACCCGGTGCGTGATTCTCTCTTTATCGGAACCGGAACCGGCATCGCGCCATTGCGAGGCATGCTGCAGTGGCTTTTCGCCGATGACTCGCGCCACCGCGGACATGAATTCTGGCTGCTGTTCGGCGTGCGCTACCAGGCTGATCTCTACTACAACGACGAGTTCCTGCAACTGGCGCATGAGCATCCCAATTTCCATTATCTTCCGACCCTGAGCCGCGAAAACCCCGGCTGGACCGGGGCCCGTGGCTACGTGCAGGAGCACGTTCGGCATCTCGCGGCAGGTCGCACTGACATGGACGCCTACATCTGCGGGCTCAAGGACATGGTTCTGGCGAACCGCGATCTGTTGAAGCAATTGGGCTGGGACCGGAAGGCGATTCTTTACGAAAGATTCGATTGAGCCGGTGTTCCGTTCCCCCGCGGCTCATGCTCACCACCACGAGCTGCTAACCACTAGCTGCCGGGCACTGGCCCTGCATCTTCCATTTGCCTTGTCACATCTAACAACTTGACAACGTTACACTCAAGTCTTATATTGCTCCTGCTATAAAACCAGAGTTCATGAGAAAAGTGCAACGATTATAATGACTTACGAAGTAGGAGGCAGCATCCCATGGGAAAGATTATAGGCATCGACCTGGGTACGACCAACTCGGTGGTCGCCGTCATGGAGGGTGGCGAGCCCAAGGTTATCCCCAACGAGGAAGGTGGCCGCACCACCCCCTCGGTCGTCGGCTTCACTAAGACCGGCGAGCGCCTGGTTGGGCAAGTCGCCAAGCGCCAGGCGATCACCAACCCGGAAAACACAATTTATTCCATCAAGCGGTTCATGGGACGCCGTTTTGACGAAGTGAACGAAGAGATGAAGATGGTCCCTTACAAGGTCGTCCGTTCCGGCGACCACGTGGCCGTCGTGGCCCAAGGCAAGGAGCACACCCCGCCCGAGGTTTCGGCCATGATTCTCGGCAAGCTGAAGAAGGCGGCCGAGGACTACTTGGGCGGCGCTGTCACCGACGCGGTCATTACCGTGCCCGCCTATTTCAACGACGCGCAGCGCCAGGCCACCAAGGACGCTGGCAAGATTGCCGGCCTCGAAGTTAAGCGCATCATCAACGAGCCTACCGCGGCCGCGCTCGCTTACGGTTTGGACAAGAAGAAGGACGAGACCATCGCGGTTTACGATTTCGGCGGCGGCACCTTCGACATTTCCATCCTGGAAGTCGGTGAAGGCGTTATCGAGGTGAAAGCCACCAACGGCGACACCCACCTCGGCGGCGACAACATCGACCAGCGCATTGTCGATTGGCTCGTCGATGAGTTCCGCAAGGACGAAGGTCTCGACCTGCGCGGCAAGGGCAACGAAATGGCGCTGCAGCGTCTGCGCGACGCCGCCGAACGCGCCAAGATCGAACTCTCCACCACCATGGAAACCGAGATCAACCTGCCTTTCATCACCGCCGATGCCAGCGGCCCCAAGCACCTGGTGAAGCGGCTGACCCGCGCCAAGTTGGAGTCGATGGTCGAAGACATCATCCAGCGCTCCGTGGGCCCGTGTCGCGCCTGCTTGAAGGATGCCGGCATCGACCCCAGCAAGATTGATGAAGTGGTGCTGGTCGGCGGTCAGACGCGCATGCCTCGCATTCAGGCGTTGGTCAAGGAGCTGTTCGGCAAGGAGCCGCACAAGGGCGTCAACCCGGACGAAGTGGTTGCCATCGGCGCGGCCATCCAGGGCGGTGTGCTCGGCGGAGAGGTCAAGGACCTGCTGCTGCTCGACGTCACCCCTCTGACGCTGGCGATCGAGACGCTGGGCGGCGTAGCCACGCCGATGATTCCCCGCAACACCACGATCCCAACGCGCAAAACGGAGACCTTCTCCACCGCGGCCGATAGCCAGACCTCGGTTGAGGTTCACGTGCTGCAGGGCGAACGTCCCTTGGCGCGCGACAATCGCACGCTCGGCAAGTTCCACCTGACCGGCATTCCCCCGGCTCCGCGTGGCGTGCCGCAGATTGAGGTTACCTTCGACATCGATGCCAATGGCATTCTCAACGTCACGGCGAAGGACATGGCCACGCAGAAGGACCAGAAGATCACGATTACGTCTTCCTCGGGCCTGAGCAAGGAAGAAGTCGAACGCATGGCCAAGGAAGCCGACGCGCATTCCACCGAGGACAAGGCCAAGCGCGAAGAGATCGAGGCCCGCAACCAACTCGACTCCATGGTCTACAACGTCGACAAGATGCTGCGCGAGCACGGTGACAAAATCTCCGGAAGCGAGCGTGGCGATGTCGAGGCGGCTGTCGCCGACGCCAAGAAAGCGCTGGAAGGCAGCGACGCCAAGGCCATGAACGCGGCCAAGGACCGGCTGACGCAGGCTTCTCACAAGCTGGCCGAAGCCATGTACCGCCAAGCCCAGCCGCAAGGTGGCGCACCTGGCGCAGGTCCGCAGGCGGGTCCGCAACCAGGCGCCAATGGCGGAGCCGGAAGCGAAGAGAAGAAGAAAGACGAAGGCGTGATCGACGCCGAGTACGTCGACGTGGACGAGAAGAAGTAAGAGTCGGTGGCATAGCTGTCCGCGCGGTCAAAGGTTGATGGTTAACGCTCCCCAACCGGGTAGGGCACGGCTTTAGCCGTGCCGCCCGGGCGCCACATCATTGGCGGCTTTAGCCGCTGGGGTGAGCGCGACGCGCATCAGCCGAACACGTCCACAGCGCGACGTGACACGTCCGGAAGCGCGAAGCGCGGCAGAATGTGCAGCCCACGGCGTAAGCCGTGGGTTGCGCGCAAAATACGAGTGAGCCCCGCCGGGGCGACAGAAGCGAGGCCCAAGAATTGCAATTCAACGTTAATCAACAACCATATTTCCTGAATTTCCTCCCCGAGGAAGGACGTTGGTTTGTCTTCAAGCCGACCCGAAACGGAGTTGAAATCCTGGCCGTCCTGCACGACGACGCCCCTATCGGCCCGGAAGAAGTCGCGGCCAACCTCGACTCGGAGAGTGTGAACTAGCGATTGAACGCCATGGCCACCGCCACCAAAAACTATTACGAAACTCTCGGAGTGAAGAAGTCCGCCTCCCCCGATGAGATTCGTAAGGCGTTTCGCAAGCTGGCGCGCAAGTACCATCCTGACGTCAATCCCGGCGACAAGTCGGCGGAAGAAAAATTCAAGCTGATCTCCGAGGCCAACGACGTCCTGAGCGATCCCAAGAAGCGCAAGATCTACGATCAACTCGGCTACTACAGCGACAATATCGACCCGGCTGCGGCGGAGGCCTACGCGCGGGGCGGCGGCTTCGGCGCCGGCGGCTTTGGCGGTCCGCCTCCGGGCGGCGGGCGCGGCCAAGGTCAGGAAGTGCCCTTCGATTTCAGCGGCTTCGATTTCTCCGACATGTTTGAGGGTGGCGGTGGTCCGCAGCAACAGCGTCGCGGTGGCGGCGGGTTCCGTGACATCTTCTCCAGCATGTTCAGCGGCGGCCGCGGCGGCGCCGCCGTCCAGGAAGAGCCGGAACCCGGCACCGACTTGGAATACCAGGTCAGTGTCGGCTTCTGGCAGGCGATCCGCGGCGCCGTGATGCGCTTGAATATCACCCGTCTGGATAGCTGCGCCAAGTGCCACGGGCGCGGCTACATCGAATCGCCGGGCGTCTGCCCGGAGTGCAAAGGCTCCGGACACATCCAGCAGACCAGCGGGCGCATGAAGTTCAACACCGTGTGCCCGCGCTGTGGCGGCACCGGCAAGCAGCGGTCGGCGTGTAACGTCTGCGGCGGCGAGGGGGTGGTGCAGCGCACCGAACCGCTCGAAGTTCGCATCAAGCCCGGCACCCGCGACGGCCAGCGCATTCGCATTGCCGGCAAAGGAAACGCGGGCCCGCACGGTGGCCCGCCGGGTGATCTCTACATTATCGTCAAGACGGAAGACCATCCCGTCTTCCATCGCGAGGGCGACGATATTTACGTGAGCGTGCCGGTCAGCATGACCGAAGCGGCGCTCGGCGCGAAGGTCGAGGTCCCCACCATCGATGGCCGCGCCCTGCTGCGCATTCCGCCCGGCACGCAGTCGGGACAGAAGCTGCGCTTGCGCGAAAAAGGTGTCCCGTCGGCGATCAAAGACGGCAAGCGCGGCGACGAGATCGTCGAGGTCAAGATCGCCGTCCCCATGCCGCGCGACGAGAAGACGAAAGAACTGCTGCGCGAACTGGCCAAGCTGAACCCAGACGACCCGCGGGCAGAGTTGTGGGCCAAGGTCTAGCCACAGAGGACAGGGAGGAATGTTTTTCTTCTGTGCCCTCGGTGGATGAGTAATGAATCATGGCGAAGAGACGAGGCAAAGGCGCATACATGATCTCCTCCGTCGCGGAGATGTACGGCATTCATCCGCAGACGTTGCGTCTGTACGAGCGCGAGGGGCTGCTCAAGCCGTCGCGCACCGAGGGGAATACGCGTCTTTATACCGACGAGGACTTGGCGCGCCTGGAAGTCATTCTCTCGTTGGCCCGAGATTTGGGCGTCAACATCAGCGGCATTGCCATCATTCTCGACATGCGCGCCCGCATGGAGGAAATGCAGCGCCAGATGCACGAGTTCCTGAATCACTTCCAGCAGGAGATGATTGCGCGCATGAGCCATGCCGACGCCAGCAAAGGCGCGATCATTCCTGTGCGTCGCGGCGTCTCCCCTGTTCCATTCAGCAGCAAGGAAAAAAGATAAGGAATATCCACAAAGCCGCACAGAGGTTCCTCGCGGAACCTTTGTGCAAACTGTGAAGATTGTGGAAATCTACTGCGCTGGGGCCGCGGTTGCCGCCGCCGCTGCCGCTACCGCCATCGCGGGAATTTGGCCCGCTTCGGCGAGTTCGCTTTCGATCCAGCGGTAGGTCACCCGCAGACCTTGCTCCAGTGTGATCGCCGGTTCCCAGCCCAGCACGTTGCGCAGCCGCGTATTGTCGCTGTTACGTCCGCGGACTCCTTGCGGCTTTGAAAGATTGTGGCGAATGCTCAGCGTTTTTCCGGCGATGCGCGCAATCAGTTTCACCAGATCATTCACCGAGATCATGTCGTCGCGCCCCAGATTGAGCGGATCGCGGTATTCCGACGCCATCAGGCGAATCAATCCCTCGACGCAGTCGTCCACGTACATGAACGAGCGCGTCTGCAGCCCGTCGCCCCAAACTTCGATCTGTCCGCCGTCCCTCGCCAGGGCCACCTTGCGCGATATTGCCGCCGGCGCTTTTTCCTTGCCCCCATCGTAGGTACCCAGCGGGCCATAGACGTTGTGGAAGCGGACAATCCGCGTCTCGAACCTGAAATCGTGCCAGTAGTACTGGCACAGCTGCTCGGCGTACAGCTTTTCCCACCCGTAGCCGGGCTCCGGATCGGCGGGATAGGCGTCCTCCTCTTTCAGCGGCGCGATCTCTGCCTCTTTCTGCTTATAGCCGGCGTAAACGCAGGCGGAGGACGAATAGAGAAACTTGCGGATCCCGTTGGCACGGGCTGCTTCCAGCATGTGAGTGTTGATCAGCGTGTTGTTGCGCGCAATATCGGCCAGGGAGGCGGTAATGTAACCGATGCCGCCCATGTCGGCTGCCAGGTTATAGACCTGTCCGATATTGCCGCGCGTCGCCAGCAGGCAGTTGTCCCAGCCGCGCAGGTCGAGAATTTCGAACTCGTCGGCGCTCGTCGGCTCGTATTCCGGCGGCTTGATGTCTACGCCGCGCACCCAACAGCCTTCGGTCTTCAGCCGCTTGACCAGATGATGGCCGATGAACCCACCAGCGCCTGTCACCAGTACGCGTCGCTCAGCACTTGCCAAGTCTTTCCTCCCCCACAACCGCAAAACATGGTGTGCGGCCCGATAAACCGACGCCGCCAAACGCGCTCATGCCTGTGTCTCGAACTGGGGCAACGGCCGCGAGCCCGATACCGCCGCTGCGACAAGCGCCTTTTCTCCCTTGATCTGGTTGCGCGCGGCACGGTCCAGTGCCTTCGCGAGTTCCGCGGGAAAATAGCGCGTCAGCAGGTTGATATCGAACATCAGCGGCTTGTCGGAGTATTCGCGGTAGAGCCGGAACTGGCCTCGCCCCTTGTCGCCGGAGAGCGGCAACTCCATGCGCCAGACGGCGGACGTGCCCAGGACGACAGCCGTCGGCTTGCACCAGGAAAGCCGGATTGCCTCGGGACCGATGCCGTTCCTCACGGCCGGCAGGTACTCGAGTTCGTAGCCGTCGAAATCGTTTTCCTCGAACGTCCGCGCCAGCAGTGCTCGCAGTTTCCTGATGCCGTCGCAATCGCCCAGCTCATCCATGGCGCGGCGCACCGCAAGGTTGTTGACGATGACCTGCTTCTGATCCAGCGTGCGCTTCGCGACGCGCTGAATTTCGAACCATTCGTGATAGCCAAGGTGCTGGACGCCCACCCACATGATTCCGCCGAGCACGGTGAGGACCAGCGCCACCGGCCCGCCGCCCGGCAACAATAAGAAAAGGCTAAGGAGCCCGAAGGCGGCGGACACGGCGTACAGCACCAGGGTCGTCTGGCGCACGGTCAGCCCGCGCTTCAGCAGCTTGTGATGGATATGCTCGCAATCGGCCTGGAAGAGCGGCTTGCCGTTCATGAAACGCCGAACGACGGAGAGCAGTGTCTCCAGGATCGGCAAACCGAAGGAGACCACCGGGATCGCAACCGCCACCATGGTCGGCGATTTCTGCCCATGCAGGGAGAGCGCCCCCAGCATGAAACCGACAAACAGGCTGCCACAGTCGCCTAGGAATATCGTGGCAGGATTGAAATTAAAGCGCAGGAATCCGATCAGTGCGCCCGACAAGGTGGCGGTGATCAGCAATCCGAAATGATTGCCGTTGAGGGCGGAAACCACGAAAACCACGAAGGTGGAGAACAGCGCCGAGCCGGTGGCCAGCCCGTCCACGCCGTCGATTAGGTTGAAAGCGTTGGTAATCCAGAGAATCCAGAAGATGGTGATCACCAGCGATGCCGCCCAGCCGAATGTCGAGGAGCCAAACAGGATGGGCAGAGCGACAATGCGCAACCCGCCGGCAAAGACGATCACGGCGGCGATACCTTGGAAGAAAAATTTCCAATAGGGGCCGATGCCTCGCAGGTCGTCATAGAGGCCGAGCAGGAAAACCAGCGTTCCCGGCACCAGAAGGAAAACCAGGGTGTGCAAGTGGAAGGTCTGGTGCATCGGGTGAAAATAAGCGTAGGAGAGGACAAGGAACAGGGCGACGACGAGGGCGGCATAAATGGCGATGCCGCCGATTCGCGGCAACGCCGAGGTGTGGATGTGACGCTCCGCGTCCGGAAGCGAAACGAATCCGCGCTTGACCGCTGAATTCCGTACGTATCGGGTGAGCGCAAATGAAAGCAACAGAGCAATGGCAAAACTGCTCAGGCTGATTACGAACACCTAGGGCGCTCCTCTAAGTTTTCCAACTTGATCTGCACCGTAGTTGTTTGGATCGTACCGTAGCCTCTCGTGGATGTCGCAGGCTAAGTCGAGCATGAACCAAGTTGCGCAAGGGTTCTGTGAAGTGTGCGATTCAGGCGCGCGCTTCGCTGGTTGCCAAGGCCTCGCGCACTACATCGAGCATTCGAGAGATGAGAACCTGGTGCGAAAATTTTTCCGCGAAGCTGACATGACGTGGATTTGCGCGATGCGGAACAGCGGCGGCGTCGAGAATTTTTTCGACCACGCCTTCCACGTCTCCGTTATTCGCCCTGTAGGTTTGGCTGCTGTTCAGCTCCGCGAGGAGATCGGTGATGTGGCTTGGCGAAGGGCCGATGTAGAGAACTGGAGCTCCGACGCGCAGAACGTTGTAAATCTTGCACGGATGGATAATGCCGACGAAGGGTTCCCCCATGACGACGAGGTGAAGGTCGGCTGCCGAAAGCGACGCTCCCAGTTCTTCCAGCGGCTGATAGGGCAGGAAAATCAGGTTGCGCAGGTTTTGCTGGCGCGCGATTTCCCGCAGGCGGCGATGTTCGCTGCCTCCGCCCACGAAGCAGAAGACGATGCGCGGATCAGATTCGAGGCGACGCGCTGCTTCGATCACAGTGTCCAGCGGATGGCAGGGACTGTGGTTTCCGGAATACATCACCACAAACTTACCCGCCAGGCCGTGCTGTGCGCGAAACTCCCCGGAGGCAGCCGCATCGAAACTCACCGGCTCGTGGGTCCACGGCGAGATGACGTCGATCTTGTCGGCGGCAAGTCCCTTGGCGATCATTCGCTCTTTCATGAAATCGTCGAGGGCGACGATGCGAGTGGCCCGGTGCATGCTTTGCAGCTGCATGCTGGAGAGCACGCGGCCCGGGAGCGACCGCTCGCGAAGCCAGCCCGCGGCGATGGCCTCGTCGGGATTCAGGTCCATGGCCCAGAACAGCAGCGCCCCCGTTTTCTTCAACGGCAACAACAAAGACCCGAGGAAGGAAATCAATGGCGGCGAGGTGAGCGCAATGGTGAGGTCGTGATGTTGCAGCAGGGCGGCGCGCGCGGCGCAGGCGGCCATGTAGGTGCCGAAATCAGCGGCGCGGCGCCATCGCGCCCCTTTGCCAAATGCAGTTCCGCTGACGCGGATGATTTGCATACCACGCCACGCTTCACGCGCCGGGAATTCCCTGGAAGGATCGTCGTAAGCGTGCGCGCCGGTCAGAACCGTGACCCGGTAGCCGGCCCCCACCAGCGCGACCGCCAGATCGGCGGCGTGCTGCGCCGTGGAAACAACGTCAGGATAAAACGTCTGGTTCAGAATGAGGATGCTGCGGCCGCAGCCGGCTGCGAAATCTACGTTCGCCACTGCCTCGGGAATTTGGGCTGTTGCCGCCACTCTATTCGGTATCCGGTTCCCGCGTTTGGGCGGGGCTCCTCAACATCAGTGCTCGACCATGTAATCGCCGAGAAAAAGTTTGTCCATGCGGGTGCGCTGGAAACAGCTGAGCGCCTCCTGTGGTGTACACACGATTGGCTCGTCTTCGTTGAAGGAAGTGTTGAGCACCACGGGAACGCCCGTGATCTCCTCGAAGTCGCGGATCAGGTCATAGTAGCGCGCGTTCGTGGAGCGCGACACGGTCTGCAGCCGTCCCGAACCGTCGACGTGGGTCACCGCCGGGATCTGCGCCCGCTTGTCTTCTTTGACCTGGTAAACCATCAACATGCTGGGCGCGGGGTGCGACTGCTCGAAGTACTCGGAGACGCGTTCTTCCAGGATGGAGGGCGCGAATGGCCGAAACGGTTCCCGCTTCTTGATGCGCGCATTGAGGATGTCTTTCATTTCGGCGCGGCGCGGATCGACCACGATGCTGCGGTTTCCCAGCGCGCGCGGTCCAAACTCCATGCGGCCCTGGAACCAACCCACGATCTGGCCTTCGGCAATGGCGCGTGCCGCCATGCGCGTCACGCACTCCGGTTGCAGGCGAGTGTGGCGCAAGCCGGAATCGCGTACCGCGGATTCGATGTGACCGTTCTCGTACCCCGGCCCGGTGTAGGCGTGGTCCATCACGTAAGCGCGCGGCTGGTGCAGTTGCAGGTGATAGAGGTAGTAGCAAACACCGACCGCGGTGCCCGCGTCACCGGCGGCCGGCTGCGCATAGATCTGCTTGAACGGCGTATGCAACAGGATTTTGCCGTTCATCACCGAGTTAAAGGCCACGCCACCGGACAGGCACAGGCGGTCGCTGCCCGTCTGATCGTACAGGTGTTGCAGAACATGGAAACTCACTTCCTCCAGCCGCGCCTGCAGCGATGCCGCGATGTCCTCGTGATGTGAACGCATCGGCCCACCCTTCTCGCGAGCCGGGCCGAAGGTTTCGATGAACTTGTCGGAGAAGATGCGGCCAACCGTGGGTGAGCCCTCGTCCCACGTCATGTCGACGCCCTCGGAGTGATGCAGGAAGTAGTCGAGGTTCAGCTGGAAGCGGCCGTCCTTCTCGGTGGTGACGATGTCGCGAAACTGATCGAGGAACCGCGGCTTGCCGTAGGGTGCCAGCCCCATCACCTTGCCTTCATCGCCATAGTGCGGGAAGCCGAGAAACTGGGTGGTGGCGGTGTAGACGCAGCCCATCGAGTGGGGAAACTCGATCTCGCCCAGAACCTGCATCTTCACACCCTCTCCAAGGCCCCACATGGTGCTGATGAAGTCGCCGAAGCCGTCGATGGAAAGGATGGCGGCGCGGTCGAAATCCGAGACCAGGAAACAGCTCGCCATGTGCGCCTTGTGGTGCTCCACGTTATGAAACTGGGCGCGGAAGCTGTCGCTGGTGATGCCGAGCCCGCGTGCCAATTCATCTTTCAGGCTGCGCACTTTCGCGGCGTTCGCCAGGCGCGTGCCGATCAGGTTGCCGACTTTGGTCAGCCGCGTCAGGGAAAACAGGATCTTTTTGTGCAGGTTTGCCGATGGATCGCGCGAGATGCCGATGTGGTCCAGGTCCGAGGCCTTGATGCCTGCTTCTTCCAGGCAATAGCGCACGGCGAGAGTTGGAAAGCCGGCGCAGTGCTTCTTGCGGTTGAAGCGCTCTTCCTCCACCGCGGCCACCAGGTGGCCGTCTTTGACCAAGGCAGCCGCGGCATCACCGTGGTAGGCGTTTATCCCCAGGATGTACAAACATTCTCCTCGGCGCGAAACCTGCTTCGCCACCTGAGATTGTTCGAACATTGTAGGAAAAGGAGACCGCGTGCGTAATGCCGGAAAAGGTACGTGAGCGTTGTTCTCAACGTCCGGCGACGATCGACCACAAAAAATATCCGAGAACAACGACCACGCCGAACAACACGGCATTCTTCAATTCACGCTGGTAGGGGCGGATCCACCGCTTGTAAAAAGATCGGGACCGTTGACGTCGCTTGCGGCGCACATGTTCGTGGTGCCCGGGGATTCCAGAACCCAAGTCTCCGCGGTCCGGGGACGCAGGAGTGTCAATGGCGCGTGAAGGCATCATGAAATTGATTTTTTCCTGCGCGATGTGAAGCGATCTGCGAGCGAGAATAGCACGAAACTGGCGGTGGAAATCTTGCGTGTTCTACCGGCGTTTGCGGAGTTCGTAGATTTTCACGTCGATCATCAAGCGGAACCAGCAGCCCTGGAGAAAATGAAACACCAGGCCCTGGCGGCCGTCGAGAAATCCCAGGCGAAAGATATAGCGGTAGACCCAGTAGAGAAACGGGCGGACAAACAGCGGCCAGCGGCCATAAAAACTTTCTCGCAGCCATCGGCGGCGCTGAATGGGATTGCCGAATGCGTCTGGGCTCACGCGGTCGGGGGCGCGTTCTCCTCCTAATGCTTCCCGGGCTTCCAATTCCGCCCAGCGGAGGTGACGCAGCGTCCACTGGTCGAGGTCGGAGGTCAGGACGTCAACGTAGTCGTGGCGGAGCGCTACGGTTTTTCCCGGAACAACGAAATGCTGATCGTACAAGCGCTGTTCACAACTGCCGCGGTCCTTGCGAAACAATCGCAGGTGGTACGCCGGATAATGCCCCCCGTGGCGGATCCAGCGGCCCATGAAGACAGTGCGCTTGCGAAACAGAAAACCGTCAACGCCGGCGGGAGGAGTTCGCAGCGTGCTGTTGATCTCGACGACCAGCTCCGGGGTAAGACGCTCATCGGAATCCAGGTGCAGTACCCAGTCAGCCTGGAGCGGCAGGTTGTGCTGCGCCCAGTTACGCTGCGCGGAGTAGTTTTCGAATGGGTGCTCCACCACCACCGCGCCCGCGGCGGCGGCGATCTCGCGGGTGCGATCGGTGCTGCCGGAATCGACGACGAATAATTCGCAAGCGAGTCCTTGCAGGCTGGCCAGGCAATCGGGCAAATTGCGTTCCTCGTCGCAGGCCAGGATCACGACGGAAACAGCCGCGGGCGGCACGGTGCGATCGCTGGCGGCGGACAATTCGGTCGCAATCAGATTCCTGGTAGGCAAAACTCCCCCGCGACGAACAATTCGCTAACTAGTACCACAGGCCGTGACGGCGCCGCAATCGTCGAGTTTCGAAATCGCACCCGCGCTCCTCTATGTGGCGGCAGCAGTCGCGCCTTTTTCCGCCAGCAACTCCCGATAAACAGCAACCATGCGCGCGCCAATTGTGTCCCAGGAGAAATCTTGCTGCATCCACTCACGCCCGCGCCGGCCCATCTCGCGCAAAGGCATCGAGCGAAGTTGCGTGATGGCGGAAGCCAGGCTCTCCGGACTGTTCTCCACCCAGCGGCCACAGCCTTTTCGTTCCACCGCCTGCCACGGGGTACCGCGACTGGCAATGACCGGCACCGCGCGCGCCAGCGCTTCGGCAACCACGAGGGCAAAATTTTCCGTGAACGACGGCACCATGCAGATGTCGGCCTGCCAATAGACGCGCTCCTTGGCATCGTCGCGCACCTCGCCCGTCATGGTCGCCATCTCGTCCAGGCCGAGGCGGTGAACCCGCGCCTCAATGGAACGCAAGTAAGCCTCTTCTCCGCTGCCGGCAATCGTGAGCACCGAGGGAAAATCGAGGCGCGCGCAGGCGTCCAGCAGGTTTTCAATTCCTTTCTTCGGGTCGATGCGGCCGATGAAGAGCAAACGCAACGGACCCTTGCTCTCCTCGTGCGAGACAGCCGCGGGGATCTCGATTCCGTTAGGAATCAGCTCGGCGCGGGCGGCGGGAAATTTCCGCAGGCTCTCGATGCTTTCCTGCTCGCTGGTGACGTGAAGAACGAGGTGGTTAGTGGCCAGGCCTCGCGCGACCAACTCCCAAATCGCTTTAACGTTCGGCCGTCGCGAGCCGGTCCAACGCTGGAGCGCTCCCCGCGGCGACCACACCACTGGCTTGCGGTGCCGGCGCGCCATGGCAAGGGTTGGGAAAGTCGTGAAATTGTATACGGCGGTGAGATGAACTACGTCGGCCCAGCGGACATAATCCGGCAGCACGCGCAGCAATTCCGGGGAGACGGAGTGGCGCACGCGGCGCGGGCAATAGCGTACGGATATGCCGTCGCCAAGCCGATGTTCGCGTGCGGTATCTACCGGCAGGACCGCGCCGAGTCCGTTGGCATTGGTGGTGAGTACCCGAACTTCGCAACCCTGGCGCGCCAAGGCGTTCGTCAACGCATACACGGATTGGATGGGACCGCCGTAACTGTGCGCCGGATAGAACGACGGGACCACATGCACGATTTTGATCGGCGGCATCGACATGTAATCGCTAGCGGGCCCGCGCGCTGAGCGCTCCTTCTGCAGCTACAGTGCGATCGAACACCGCCGCCAAACGCTGCGACATGGCGCGCGCCGTGTATTGTTCGAACGCTTTCCAATCCGTTTTCGGCTGCAACTCGGCCGGCGCCCGGAGAAGTGCGGTCAGCCACGAGCGAATCTCGGCGACCCTGTGCGCGGGCGGATCATTCACGTTGTCAAACGGGATCACTGTCCCGGCGCGGGTCTCGGCCGCAATCCGCACCACGCTGCTCTCCCGATGAAAGATTGCCAGGAGCGGCTTTTGCGAAAGAATGTAAGGAAAAAGCTTGGAGGCGGTGTAGTGCGGCGCGTCCGACCCCAGCAACATGACAGCGTCAGATTCGAGCAGGATCTGGAGCGCATCAAGGTAAGGCACGCGCGCGGCGCGTTCCGAGACCAACCCGGCAACTCCGGCTTCCCCGGCGGCCGCCATCACCTGCCCGGCTGGTTTCGATGCGTAACTCGTGCCGACAAAATGCAGGCGCAACCGGCCGAACAACTGCGGGTCTTCCGTCATTCCGAGTCGAACCGCGTCGAACAGGGCGCGCAATGCCCCATTCATGCCCGGAATGTACACGCCGGCGTAGGAAAGATGAACCATGCCGTCGTCGCTGCTGAATACCTGGTTGGATCGCGGATGACGACGGACATAATCAATGTCTCCGGGTTCCACGCCCAGCGGAATTTCGGTTGTTCCTACCCCGTTCAACCATGGATAGCGTCGCGCGACGAAATCGGTGGTGCCTTGAGAAACGCCTGTGAGGTGTGCGGCCCGCCGCAGCGTGAATGGTTCCATCCGCTTGGCAATGGCATTGAACAGCTTCCACTTGGGCGGACGCTCGTGCTTCGGCCTGCCGGCGTAATAGTCGGTCACCCACGGATCCTGGTAGTCCACGACGTACGGGATCCGGTAGCGCTGGAAAGCGAAGCGGCCAAGCACCATGGTCGGGTAGGGCGGGACGGAAAAGAACAGCAGGTCGATCTTTCGGCGCGCGCAGATGCTGCGAATCGCCTTCCACTGTTGGCGCAAGGAACGCAGTCCCAAGTCGCCGATGCCGAACTTCCGCGTCCAGGCCGGAGAAGCCGCAGGCGTGCGAATTACTTCCAGGTCGCTAAGCAGGAGCTTCTCGTTTTCCGGGTCCGTGACTTGTTCGTAGCGGCTCGGATCGACCGACACCACCACCGGGTTCCACCCGAATTCTCGCAGGTGACGCACCAGGAAACGCAGGCGCAGCGCTGGAGGAGTGCTGCTGGGCACAAAGTCGGGCCCGACGACCAGGACGGTTCTCATGCGGATCGGGCGCGGAAACGGGGATGTCGCCGAATAGTGGCTCCTTAGAACCGGTACAAGGCGAGGTTGGTGAGCATGCTCAAGACCGAACCTGAGCCGCGTTCCATGGCGGACTTGCCGCGGCTGCCCGGCACGAACACGATGTCGTTGGCCTCGACCGTAACGTCACCCGCCTTGGCCTGCATGATTTTCTTCAGATCCACGTCCTTGCTCTCCAGGCCCTTGGGCGTCTGCCGGATCAAACGAGTGTGACTGAGTTGCGCCAGGTGGGTCGGACCGGCGGCCGCCGCCATGATTTGCAACAAGCTCGGACTCTGCGTGCTGTCGAGAACAAAGGCGCCCGGGCGATTCACCTCACCGATGACGTACACTACGCCCGCCGCTGAAACCGTGATCGTGTCGCCGGGTTGAATTTCGATGTTGGCCTCGCCCGTCCCCTCATTATTCCTGATAGGAACCACGATCGGCTTGTCCGGTTCCTTGGAGTGGGCGATGGTGGCGGTCCTGCCGGCTCGCGGCGTGAGCCCGCCCGCGATCAGGAACACGTCAAACAGCCGCCGCGCATTCAGCGCCGAATAAATGCCGGGATGATTCACCTCCCCCAGTACCGAGATGCCCTGCGTCGTGTACTCCTTGATGTAGACATTCACATGAGCGTTCCGCAAATAGCCGCCCGCTTCGTACATCTTGTTGAGTTCGGCTTGCGCCGCGTCAGAGGTCAACCCCGCGATGTGAAACTTTCCGATCAGCGGCAGGTAAACATCTCCGCTGCCTTCCACGCGGAAGTGCGTGTTCAACTCCGGCACGCCGTACGCTGACAAGTCTCCTTCATCACCGGGACCGATCAGCATTTCCGCTGGAGTCGCCGAAGCCGGAGACGAGATCTGCATGTGCGCCGGCGACCGGTCGGCGGTCGATGGATTGGCGTTGCCGTTGTTTGACGGTTGCGCCTGCTGGCTTTGAGACGGCGCCGAGGGCTGCTGCGGCTCTTGTGCGCATGCCGGCAACATCCCGGCGATGACTACAACAATCCCAACGCGGCGATTCCAGGCAGGGAGCAGCGACATTATGCTACCTCGTTGCAAAACGGGTCGGTTTCCGGAACAGGTTGAGTCATTCTAGACAACTGTCGAGACAACGTAAACAGAAGCTGGAAAGATTCCTGTGAGTATTCGGATTCGAGCCCAAGCTCAGCCTTTCCCAGGTTTGCGAGGTTTCGAAAGCTTTCGTTCAGCTGTGCGCCTCTCGCGCCATCGGTGTCTCCAGAAGCTGCAGATACCGCGGCTTCTCCCGCTCCCAGCTAAACCGCGCGCGCGCAGCTTGCCATGACGCGCATTGCGCTGCTCGCAGGGCAAGCCGGTCGTCGCGCCACTGGCGCAGGCGGGCCGCCAGCAGTTCGGGACGGCCGCACGGATAAATGAAAGCCGCGGTCGGGGCCTGCTCGAAAACTTCGCGTTGACCCGGCGTGTCGGTTAAGGCAATTGCAAGCCCGGCAAGCATGTAGCTGAAGACCTTGTTGGTGACAGTCAGGGAGTAATTGGAATCGGAGGTGCGCTCCAGCCCCAGGCCAATGTCGAACTCGCCCATCGTCGTCAGCACATCGTCATGATGAACGTGCGGCAAAAACTTGATCGGGACACCCCGCTCCTGCGCCAAGCTCGATAGTTTCACCCCGAATCCGGCGGCGGGGTTGCCGCGCAGGTAAATCTCGACTCCCCCTTCCGCCAGCGACGCAGCTTCCACCGCTTCTTCCAGTCCTTTGCCGGGACCGGCGGTCTGGCCGATCCAATGCAGGCGCAGCGCCGGACTGTGGGGACGCTGTTGCGGAGGCAGCAGTTTCGCGGCCAAAGCCAGCGGAAAGACGTTATAGAGCACAGTGGGCGGCGCGATGGAGTATTGCTGCTGGAGCCGGGCCTGCATCGCCCTTGAAGTCACCGTGATGTAGTCGCACGCGGGCAAATACGCGCGCTCAACGGCCTGCGCCATTTCCGGCGCAGCTTGCCCACGCTCGCCGAGCAGGTCTTCGCAATCAAACCCGAGATGTGAGCCATAGTGCCGCGCCGCCTTCGCCGCTACACCCAGGACGGTCTGGGTATGGGCAATGAACCAGTCCGCCGGCTCGGCCAGGGCGAGCCGCAATAACTGTGGCGCCGCTTCGCAGAGCGCGTGCTCAGCGGCATCGCACTTGCCGCTGCGTTGAAACTCTTTGGCCGCGGCACCGCGACGCAGGCGGTTCGGTATGGCGCGCAACCGATTCGGCCACGGCGACCGCAGAATGCTTGCCACCTGCAAGCGCCAGTGCCGGCTCGCAACCAGTTTCTCGTCGTCAGCCACGAGTTCAGGCACCGCCTGCACGGCAACCACGCGCACCTGGTGGCCGCGCTCGGCCAGCGCGTCGGCCTCGCGCACCAGGCGCGGGTTATGACAGGGATGAGTAGCTCCGATCAGGCAGACGCGCACGCCATCCTCGGATTCGTTGATGTGGTTGGCCCGGTCATTCCAGTCTTGTCATGCCGCGCGCGTCATTGCGCCGTCGTTGTGCAGCGCTGTTGGATAAACTCACTGACCGCCCGCCCGAGTTCAGCACGGTAGTCGCTCCACTGCCAGCGCCCGACCGTGGCCGCTGCCTCGCGGCCCATCTCCTCGACTTGCACCCCGCGCTCGATCGCGGACTGCATTGCCGACGCCAGCGCATCGACATTGCCGGGCGGAACGAGCCAGCCGTTCTCCCCGTCTCGTACGAACGTCTCACAGCCGCTATTCGGGGTTGTAATGACCGGCAGGCCGCGTGACATGGCCTGCAGCGGCGTCAGCGCCAAGCCCTCGGCCAGGGTCGGAAAAACAAAAACGTGGGCGCGATCGAAACGCGCATACAGCTCTGGGCGTGGAATCGTTGGGCTATACGTGACGTTTGCCGGAAGCGCCTGCTTCATCTTCTCCGGTAGTTGCCAGTTGCCCAACAACCACAGCTCGATGTTGGACGCTGGCGCCAGCTTGCGCCAGGCATCCAGCAGGTAATGCGTACCTTTGCGAACGGAAAGGTGGCCCGCCATGATGAACACGAACTTGCCGGATTCAGCCTTGCGGCCTGAGGTGTCAACCGGCGGCGCACCCGATGGAAGCTGCCAGATTCGCTCCGGCGCCACTCCGGCAGCGACCAGCGAGTCCCGCACGAACTTGGAAGCGGCGACCACCCGGTCAGCGAGCGCCAATTCAGCATCCTTCCGCCGGTTGCGTTCTGCCGCAAGTTTCCAACGATGGCGCTCGTAGGGCGTGACTAGCTCCGGAAATTTTTCGTACTCCGCCCCCACCCAGCGGCGGGTAGTCGCATGGTGACAGATCGGCATGTCATATAGGCAGAGCCCGCCCCGCGCCTTCTGCGCCTGGAATGTCGCCAGCGCGGCATATTCATACCCATAAACTGCGTCGCTGCCATCCAGGTGATGACGCGCCACGATGCGGTCGAACCATTTCTCCGTCACGTCCCACACGCGGTCTGTCGTGATCGGATTGGTGCCCTTGACCGCCGCCATGCGGATCATTTCCGGCAGCGGGTGCGACTGGATGACTTCGCGGGGGACCTCGGTGATTGCTCGACGCGAAAGCTGCTGCTCGGCATTGCGCGTTACAGCAACCATGGCGGTCCGGAGCAGGCGTCCGAGAGCGCTCCGCTTGTCGTAGTGAAAGGTGGTGACATAAGCCGACAGCAAGCCGGCCTCTTGCAGCGCCCGCGCCGCGTGCTGCACGAAGGGTCCTATCCCGGGATGGCTGAGCACGACGCGGGCCGCGCGCGGTGGTGCGACCGTGCTCTCGATCACTGGGCGCGACGCGAGTGTGGACATGAGGCGATCAACAAAGTGATGGAATGGCTGGCCTCGATTATATGCACTGCACCGCCGCAGCAGGTTGCGAACTTAGGCACGTCTTCACCCCACCCAGCACGCGACGGCCAGGTTCGCGTGGCCGTCCCTCACATGAGCTTGTGACTACTATCACGGCGTTCGGTTTTCCACAGGCTGATACTGTAGAGTTCCCGGATCGCTGGCCGGCTGCGGCCCATAGCGTCGGCGGTGTTGCGGTGCGGACGCCCGTGCGGCCGCGAGGGAGGCACCCATGTTTGAACAGGAATTGGAACTGGAGCAGAAATCGTCGTCGGTGGTTCCGCTGTTGCTCATCATCGCGCTGGCGGGCGTCATCGTCGGCACGGTCGGATACTGGGTTGTCCAGGCCAAGAAAGTTCTGACCCAGCCGGAGGCGACTGCCGTCGTCACCTCCATCCTCAAGGCGCAAGGCCCCGCCGTTCTGCGCTTCCACACCGGCACCGTGAAATCGAGCATCAACGAGAAGCCGCGCGATCCGCATTACAAGCTGCTCGAAAAAGCCGGTTACGTGAAACTCGCGCCGGTGAAGGGAAAGTTCGAGACCTATAACATCGCCCTCACTCCCAAGGGAGAGAAGGAATTGCCCGCCTTCCCTGAATTCCAAAAGAGCGAGGAAAAAGATGGAACATTGGCAATGCAGGTGCCGCTGGCGCGCCGCCAGCTGGTCGAAGTCACCAAAGTCACGATGAACAGCCCCAGCATGGCGCGCGTCGAGTACACCTGGAAATGGAATCCCACGCCCATCGGCGACGTCTTTGACGCCAATGGCCAGATGATCAAGGGATTCAACATCTGGGAGACACAGTCGCTGATTGAAAAGTACGGCGCCAGCTTCTATCACGCCGACGCGAAGAAAACGGCCGTCACCCTGGTCAAGAACGACAAAGGTGGATGGCAGGTAATGAGCGAGTAGCGCCCGGAGCCCCCACGCTTCAAAGGCACGGCAAGAGTCGTGCCTTTTGTTGTTTATCAGGCGCCCGGACACGCGGCTACAATGCCGCCATGAAAAACGCAATCCTTGCGGGCGCTCTCGTATTCTCTTTGCAAGCCGGTGCGCAGCGCCCCCCGGTCCTGCCTGCCAATGCCTGCGCTATCCCCAACCGCCCGGTTGCAATCACCCGGTGTCAACCTGCCGCCATTTACGTCGCCGACTTCGACCGCACCGCAATCGAGGCAATTCTCAACCGGCATTTCGATGGTTTCACCATCCTGCCGGCGCGCGGCTGCTGGCACAAGCAGTGCGAGAACTCGATCGTCATCCAGGTTGCCGGCGCCACCGATGCGCAGCTTCGCCAAGCCGCCGAGGAGTTGCGCGTTGTCGGAAAGCAGCAGTCGGTGCTGGTGGTACTGCCGCAGCGCTGATGACACATGGCTCCAGCGCCTCGCGCGCAGCTGTATCGGTAGGGTCTGGTTCAGGCGAGAAACTTGTAGCCGAGGCCGGGCACGGTGACGATGAAGCTGGGCTGGCGGGGATCGTCGCCGAGTTTCTGCCGCAAGCTGGCGACGTGAACATCGACGGTGCGAGTAAAGGTCTCGGTGTTGTAGCCCCAGACCTCGCGAAGGATCTCGTCGCGCGAGAGAGTGGCGCCGCGATGCTCCAGGAAGTAGCGCAACAACTGGAACTCGCGTGCGGAAAGATTGACGGGTTTGCCCTCGCGGCGGACTTCGGTCCCGCGCACGTCCACGCGCAGCGGTCCGACCTCATAGACGGCGCCACTTTCGGCCGGCCTGCTGGGAGCGCGCCGGAGGAGGGCCTCGACGCGAGCGAGGAGTTCCATCATCTCGAATGGCTTGGTGAGGTAATCGTCGGCGCCGAGTTTCAGACCCACCACCTTGTCCACCGTCTGGGAGCGCGCGGTCAGCATCAAGATAGGCGTAATCAGGCCGGCGGCGCGGATGTCGCGGCAAACGTCGAAGCCGCTGCGCTTGGGCAGCATAACGTCGAGGATGATGAGGTCATAAGCGCCCTCGGTGGCGCGTCGGAAACCCTGTTCACCGTCGCGGGCGCAATCGGTCTCGTAACCCTCGCTGTGCAGGCGGTCGGTTAGCGTCATGCAAAGCGCCTGTTCGTCTTCGACCAGCAGAATGCGCTCGTCCATAGCTACCGTCACGAGACTTTTTCTCCCGCTGAGGCAGGTTGAAGTATTTCCGCCTGTCCAGTAGCGGCGGCGGGCAGGTGCAAGACAAACGTGCTGCCCTTGCCCGGCTCGCTGGACACGGAAATGCTCCCATTCATGGCTTCGGCAATTCTCCTGGCCAAGGGCAAACCAAGGCCGGTGCCGTGGATCTGCGCCGCGGTAGCGGACGCGCTGCGATAGAAGGGCTGGAAGATTTGTTCGACTTCGGAGGTAGGAATTCCCGGACCACGATCGGCGACGCTGATCCGGACTTCATCGCGCCCGGCGGCCGTAGCCAAGTCCCCCTGAACTCCGATCCAGCGCTGCTCGCCGCCGTACTTGACGGCATTGACAATCAAGTTTTGCAGGCACTGGGTGAGCGCAACCATATCGCCTGCCACGGGCGGAAGGCCGGGCGCCACGGCGCGCTCCACTTTGAAGCCGGCAGCCGATACCAATTCCGCGGTGCTTTCCAGGGCGGCATCCACGATGTCGGCCACCGCGAGAGATTGAACGTGGTAGCGGTGAGCGCTGTCGCGGGTGGCGGCGAAAAGAAGAACCTGCTCGACGATGTGGATGAGTTGCCGCGCCTGGTTCTTGATGACGGCGCCGTAGCGCCTGACTTGCTGCTTGTCGTAGACGACGCCGTCGACGATGTTGTCCGCCGCGGATGAAATCACGGTGAGCGGAGTGCGCAATTCGTGCGACACGGCCGCCACAAATTCCATCTGCAGTTTCGCTAAGCGCTGCGCGCGCTGGCTGGCGACCAGTATCATGCCGACGGTGGCGGCCAGCACCAGCAGCACTCCAAAACTGATGGCCAGATTGCGGCGGCGAATCGCCGTCGCCACCGCTTCCAGTGATCCACTGCGGTTGCGGACCGCGAGTCGCCAGTCCGATGACGGAGCGCTGTAGCGGATCGGCTCGAAATGAAACGATGGCGCCGCTCCGGCAAGATGAACCAAGTGCGTGCCGCCTTCGCCGCGCATGGGTATGGGAGGCGCAAACGTGTTGCCGCCGGTCGATGCCATAGCGAGAGGAGGTCCGAAGACATTGATCACGGCGTCGGCGCCGGCGGTCGGATCGGCAACCGCGGCCCGGTCAGAGGAATACACGCGTTCGCTGCCGCTGACGATGTCTACGCGGTAGCCGAGGGCGGAATGACCGCCGAAGTAACGCTCTGCCAGTTCCGGGAAGATGGAGTCGCGAAGAACGCCGGAATCCAGGAGCACGATCAGCCACTCGACGGGGCGATCCTCGCGATGCATTTCGGGCGCGTGCATGAGAGGGCTGACCAGCGCCGGCACATCCTGCGCCACCAGCCAGGGCATGGGACCGAGGTGAAGCGAGCGATGGTTGAGGCCGGGGCGACCACTGCCGGGCGCAGCTTCCACGTGAAAGGTCATGTTGCGGGGGGCCCCAGCGGTGGAGGGTCCGGCCGACGCGTGCTGCAGCCAATCACGAAGCTGCTCGAAACCGCGGGGCCAGCCGGTAGCGACGAACTGTCCCGTGGCGGGATCCAGGCGCGATAGGCCGGTGTTACTGGCCGGTCCTTGGACAAGGAAGACGCCGGCAATCAGCTCGGGATGGGCCGCCGTCCGTCTCCAAATGGCATACCGCTCGGCAATGGCGGAAGCAGAACGTTCGGGCGCAACGCCGTGTCCTCCCTGAAGAGCATCGGAGGCGGAACCGAGTTCGCGATAGAAGTCCTGCCGCCAACCGAGCAGCGAGGCATGCAGGTTCATCTGCATGCGCACGCCGGCGGCGTCGCTGACGATGCGGCTCCAGTGATACTGCATTACGCCCAGCATGATGAGAACGACGGCGAGAGCCGTGACCACGGCCAAGGAGGACCAGCGTTGGGTGAGGAGCGGCTTCATGGCAGAGCCACGTTAATTATAGGGTCGCAACCACTTATGAGTGTGACAGACGCAAGACGCCGCGGTGTAAAGACGTTGTAAAAGGTGGGCAAATGCGATGCGATCAGGCGGCGGGCGAAGGCGCCCGCCGCAACCATTGCGCGATGTAAGGCGCAGGCGCCGCCAAACAATCCACGGACGCAGCCGTCGTGCGGCTGCCCATCATCGTTCACAGGAACGGGCCCATTACGTGGACGCTCATCGGCCCTATGCCGTGCGGGCCTTGCTGGTGCAACTGGTCGAGTTTGGTTTGCTGCTCGGGCGTGAGTATCTGGTAGAAGGCAGCCATCGCCTTGGCGTGAATGGCGGTGGTTTGTGCAGTGAGGTTGCCGATGACGGCGGCAGCCTGGTCGATGGCACCCGGATCATTCGTCTTTATGGCCGCATGCAGCGTTTCGTGTGCGGCCTTCATGTTGGCATGGGCGGCATCTTCCGCAGTCGCGGCACTGTTCATGATGGCCGTCGCCTGCTGCTGCTGGGCGGCAGTGAGCGACAGCGCGGTGGTCAAGAACTGGAGATGACGTTGCGCCCGCTCCGCCGCAGATGGCGGTGAGGGCGAAGTGGAATGGATCTGCGCGATCAGGAGCGCCGAGGCGAACGCCATCAGCACCAGAATGACAACGAATTGCTTTCTCATGGTTGTCTCCATAGCCGGTCCTCACATGACGAGGACGGCATTCTCTACACCGCATCGGAACACACCGGGAGCAACGCCGGGGTAAAGAGTCGGCGTGGAGCATGTAAAAGGTTTGTAAGCTTTCGGGAGGTTAACGTTTCAGGTAGAGCGCTCCCAGCGGCGGAATGGTCAGAGAAATGGAGCAGGACTTGTTGTGCCAGGGGATGGGGTCCGACTGCCGCCCACCTCCGTTGCCCATGCCAGACCCGCCATAAATGGTGGCATCGCTGTTGAGCAGTTCACGCCAGTACCCGCACTGCGGCACCCCGACGCGGTAATTGTCGCGCGGCACGGGGGTGAAGTTCAGCGCCACAACGATGGCGTCGTTCGGATCTTCGGTCTTGCGCATAAAGGTCAGAACGCTGTTGTCGCCGTCGTTGGCGTCAATCCACTCGAACCCCCGCGGGTCAATGTCGAGAGCATGCAAGGCGGCCTCGTTGCGGTACACACGGTTCAGGTCTTGCACCCATCGCAGCAATCCTTGGTGATCGGCAAATTGCAGCAGGTGCCACTCCAGGCTGGTATCGTGGTTCCATTCCCGCCACTGCCCGAACTCTCCCCCCATGAACAGCAGCTTCTTGCCGGATTGCGCCCACATGTAGCCAAGCAGGACCCGCAGGTTCGCCCGCTTCTGCCATTCATCGCCCGGCATTTTGTCAAGCAGCGATCCCTTGCCGTGCACCACCTCGTCATGCGACAGGGGCAGGACAAAATTCTCGGTGAAGGCGTACAAGCCGCGGAAGGTCAGCAAATGATGGTGGTAGCGGCGATGCACCGGGTCTTTGCTCATGTACACCAGCGTGTCGTGCATCCAGCCCATGTCCCACTTCAGCCCGAAGCCCAGCCCGCCCAGGTAAGTGGGCTTGGAGACCATCGGCCACGCCGTCGACTCCTCCGCGATGGTCTGCACCGAGGGAAAGTTCTGGTAGACGTCGTGATTCAGACGCTGCAGGAAACTGATCGCATCCAGGTTCTCTCGCCCGCCGTAGCGATTGGGAATCCACTCCCCTTGCTGGCGCGAGTAGTCGAGGTACAGCATGGAAGCCACCGCGTCCACCCGCAGGCCGTCGGCGTGGTAGCGGTCGAGCCAGAAGATTGCGCTGGAGAGCAGGAAACTGCGCACTTCGTTGCGCCCGTAGTTGAAGATGTAACTCTTCCAGTCGGGGTGAAAACCCTGGCGCGTATCGGCATGTTCGTACAAATGCGTGCCGTCGAAATACGCCAGGCCGTGCTCGTCCGCTGGGAAGTGCGAGGGCACCCAGTCCAGAATCACCCCGATTCCCTTCTGGTGCAGGTAGTCCACCAGGTACATGAAATCCTGCGGCGTGCCATAGCGGCTGGTGGGAGCGAAGAAGCCGGTTGTCTGGTATCCCCAGGATCCTCCGAACGGGTGCTCCATGACCGGCATGAACTCGACGTGCGTGAACCCGGCTTTGGTGACGTAATCGGCCAGTTTGGGCGCCAGTTCGCGGTAGGTAAGCGAGCGGCTGTTCTCTTCCGGCACCCGCATCCAGGAACCGATGTGCATCTCGTAGATCGACATCGGCGCCTGCAGCGAGTTATGCATGTGGCGGGTTTGCATCCAGTCCTGGTCGCGCCATTCGTAGTTCAGCTCGCGCACGATGGACGCGGTGCGCGGCGGCACTTCGTTGAAAACCGCAAACGGATCCGCCTTGTCCACCCGGTACCCGTGGTATCGCGAAACCACGTAGTACTTGTAATGCGTACCCTCGTTCAACCCGGGAATGAAACCCTCCCAGATTCCCGAGTGGCCGCGCGGGCGCAGGTGGTGCGTGTACTTGTTCCAGCCGTTGAAGTCGCCAAAGACGTTGACCTCCTCGGCGTCAGGCGCCCAGACGGCGAAATAGACTCCCCGCTTGCCGTTCCATTCCCCCCGGTGCGCGCCCATTTTCTCGTACAGGCGGTTGTGCGCTCCCTCATTGAAGAGATGAAGGTCGTAGTCACTCAGGAGTGAGTAGTCGTTGGTCACGGCCGATATCAGAGCTTCCGTTTCGAGGGAGCGCATTCGTCCTCGCCCATGGCAATGTTCCGCTTCCGATTAGAGCCGAACGAGCCGTTACTAGTTGCTAACTATAGGGTCCGTAGCAGGATGAACATTCTTTGAGGTGAGAAGAATACAGCAGCATGGAGCTGAGCAGGGCGCCTTTATCCGAGTATGCGACAAAAGTGAGTTGCCGGTACCCAGCGTACTAGCCTTTGGTCAACCAGGTCCAGACCGGCACGCCTTCCTTATCACGCAAGGTCATCTTGTTGTTGCCGGCCTCGATCTCACGCGCGAGCACTACTTCCTTGTCGTCCACCCGGACCTTGGAACCGGTAACCTTCACCTCGTCGCCTTTGTTGAAGACCACGGCAAATTCCTTCAGGAAGCTGTTCGGGCAGAGCCGAACTTCAGTGATTACGCCGCCCGATTTCACCATCAGGTAAATGCCAATTTGCCCCTTGGGATTGGGGACTTCCTTGACCTCGTCCACCGTTCCCTTGATGGTGACCTCCCGGGCCGTGTCGTACTTCGGAACCTCGCCGCTATTTTTCTGTTCTGGTGCCGCCGACGCGACCGAAACCAACGCCAGCAACAACATTGGCACGAGCAGTTTTCTCCGCATGGCTGCTCCTCCTTCGGGCCCACTGCGGCCGCCACTCCACATCGGGAGCTGTCCATGTTTAAGATACCCCTGAATGCCGGGAACTGCTGTGAGTTGCGTCACAGCATGCACGCCCATGGCGCACATCGAGATAGAGACTTGCTGGCCGCCCTCTTCGCGGCTACAGTTACACCACATATTCCATGCTGTCGCTGGGCAAAACTCCAAGATTCCTCAGGCGTCTCGGCGCGCCGATCGACCGCGAGGAACACCGCCGCATCGAGCGCGTGCTGGCGACTGCCCGCGTGTTTCTTGCCTTTGCGGCCATGGTCGCCATTTATCTTGATCCCACCGAGCCCACCCGTTACTCCCGCCTTGCCTATGTGCTGCTGTTCGCCTACATCGTTTACAGCGCCGGGGTTTGGGCCGTGCTTCGCCGTTTCCAGGAATTGACGCCCTCCTTCGTCTGGATGCATGCCGTCGACATGCTCTTCCCCGCGGTTTTCACCCTGTTTACCGAGGGCCCCAATAGTCCTTTTTTCCTTTTCTTCGTTTTTGTGTTGACCGCCGCCGCCTTCCGCTGGGGCTTCATCGAAACCATGCTGACTTCGTCGATCATCAGCCTGTTCATCCTGGTGGAGGCCGTGCTGCTGACCTATGGAAGTCATATCGGAACCTGGCTCGAAGGCCAGTACGAAATCAACCGTCTCGTGATTCGGCTCTCTTACCTGCTGATCCTGGGCGTCCTGCTCGGCTACCTGGCGGAAACTGAAAAAGAGCTCCGCGCCGAGAATGCCTTTATCACCCGCATGATCGGTAAGGCCCGCGTTGATTCCGGTTTGCGCGGCACCATGCAAGGCGTTCTCGGCGAAACCATGCGCCTGTTTCTCGCCCCACGCGCCTTGGCCGTCCTCCAGCAAGCCAACTCTGGGCGCGTGTTCCTCTGGCAATCACAATCTCGCGCCAATGGCGAGTACAGCATCTTCAGTTCTGAGGTCGGCCCCGAGGACCGGGCCAGATACAAGGTCCCGCTGCCGGCCTCGGCCCTGTTATGGGATAAAACCGGTCTGTGGGGACTTGGCGGGGATGGCAGGCGCTCTCGCATCGATGCTTCCTGGTCGCCGGTCGCTTTGCCTGAAGTTGGCTCCGCTGCCTCCGTTCTCGCCGTGACCCTGCTTATGGGTGAGGAATGGAGCGGTTGCCTGCTGCTCTACGACGCCCGCACCGGCGGTGACAAACTGCAGGAACTTCGCTTCGCGCAAAAGTTATTCCGTCAAATGGGACCGGCCATCTACACCGTGTACCTGCTGCGCCGTTTGCGCTCTCGCGCCGGCGCCATTGAACGGGCGCGTGTCGCCCGCGAACTCCACGACGGCGCCATCCAGGCGCTGATCGCGGTGGAGATGGAAGTGGACGTCCTCCGCCGCGGCGCCTCGCGCTCCCAGGACTCCAGCCTCGAGGCACGCCTCGAACGGGTTCAGGAAATGCTTCGCGACCAGGTGTTCGACCTCCGCACCCTCATGCAGCAAATGAAGCCGGTGGAGTTCAGTCCCTCGCAGTTGCTGGATCACATGGCTGACGTAGTGGAGCGTTTCCGCCGTGACACCGGCATCAGCGCCGAGTTCGTTTCCAGCCTTGAAGACGTCGCCCTCTCCCCCCGCGTTTGCCGCGAACTGGTTCGCATCACCCAGGAAGCGCTTGCCAATGTGCGCAAACACAGCGGCGCGCAACGCGTGCTCGTTCGCTTCGGAATGCGCGACTCCAACTGGACCCTGGGCGTCGAAGATGACGGCCGCGGCTTCGCGTTTGCGGGCAAGAAATTCTTGTCCGAACTGGACGCATGCCGGGAAGGTCCGGAAATAATCAAGGAGCGAGTCCGCGTTCTGGGTGGACAATTGGAGATAGAATCGCTCCCCGGAAAGGGAACACGGCTGGAGGTTACGTTCCCGCAGAAGGCACAGGCCACCTATGTCTAACGTTCCCACCCGCATCTTGATTGCCGACGACCACCCGATTTTCCGCGACGGGCTGCGCCGCCTGCTGGAAGCCGAACCCGGCTTCCAAGTTGTCGGAGAAGCCGCCGACGGCGCCGAAGCAGTCGCCCTTGTTGCCCAGCTCAAGCCCGACCTCCTGCTGCTCGATCTCGCCATGCCCCGCGTTCCCGGCATGGAGGCCCTGCGCGAGCTTTGCATCGGCAAAAGCCCGGTGCGCACCATCTTGCTCACCGCCTCGGTAGAACGCCCGCAAATCGCTGAAGCCCTGCAACTGGGAGCGCGCGGCGTGGTGCTGAAGGAATCTGCCACCCAGGTTTTGCTCAAGAGCATCGCCGCCGTGATGGCTGGCAGCTTCTGGGTCGGTCGCGAAAGCGTGCCCGACCTCAAGGAACTCGTTCTCGACAAGGCGGCGCCGGAACAACCGGCCGAGCGCTACGGCTTGACCCGGCGCGAGATGCAGATGGTGGCGGCCATCGTCGAGGGCTCCAGCAACCGCGAGATCGCGCTGAAATTCAACGTTCGCGAGGACACCGTCAAACACCACCTCACCAGCATCTTCAGCAAGCTCGGTGTCTCCACCCGCCTGGAACTGGCGCTGTTCGCCATCGAGCACCGCCTGGTGTCCAAGGGGGGCGCCTCCTTGGGCGCGGGCGCGCCCGCTGAGAGTCACTCCCGGATGTGACCCCCATCACCTTGACCTGGGTCAAAATGGCCATTTGTCACAGCTGCCGGTGTCCTATGTCACAGCCCGGCTGTGCCCAGCGCGCGACAATCGCCGCAGTTGCCGAGGTGCTCCATGCCCGACCAGCGCGACATCCTGGAAGTCCTGAAATTCGAACTCAGTTTCCTTGAGCAGGGTGGTTATGGCCGTTCCGTTCATGCCCCCCAGACACCCACCTCCATTTTTCAGGATTCCATCACCTGCTTGAACTTCGGCGAGCACAGCCGCCCCCATCCCTGTTCCGAGTGCATGCTGATCGATTTCGTTCCGGACGCTTACCGAAACGAGAATGTCCCCTGCCACCATATTCCGCTCACCCCGGCCGGAGAAACCGTTGCTGCCATGGAATCGCGCGATAATCAGGCGAAGCTGGAAGCGGCGGCCATCGCCTGGCTGCGCGCGTTGATTGCGCGCATCGAAAGTGAACGCCAGGAACGCACCGCCTGATCCGGCTGGGAAGGAGGCGGCGATGCTTTCCAAGTGCGCCAACCCCTCTTGCTGCGCCCAGTTCCGCTATCTGGGCGAAGGCCGAATTTTTACCCTCTTGGCAGGCCCTCATTCCGTGCCTGCCGATCTCGTCTGGGACCAAGCGACTGAAACCAAGGTTGAACGCTACTGGCTCTGCAAAGTCTGTTCGCAGACCATGACGGTTTGCCGCGTCAAAGACCGCACCGTGGTCAGGCAGATGCGGGGACGCCCAGGGGCGCCAGCTGCCGAGAATGCCAGGACTGCCTGAGTTCCATTTTGGGAACCGGCGCGGATTTCGCCGCTCGGCCGCAGTCGTACGCGTTGTAGACTGATTTTTGGACCCGGGAGCAAGCTCGATGAAACGCGAATTTACCTCGCTCACGCCGCAAGAGGCCCTGCATGTCGCCATCTTCATCGAAGAGCGGAATGCCGAACTCTACCAGCAGTTCGCCGAATTGTTCGCCGAGTTCAAGGATCCCGATTCGTTGGAGATTGCGCAGGTCTTCTGGGACATGTCGAACGAGGAGCGTGGTCACGGCACCATGCTGCAGGAGCGCTATTTCGACCGCTACGGCACCCAGGCCTGCGTTGTCACCGAAGAGGACATTTGCGAGATGCTGGAGGTGCCGAAGCTGGAAAGCGGCGAACTGTTCGCCGTCAGCCGCGGCAACGCCAGCATCGCTCCCCGCAAAGCCGCCCTGCAGGTCGCTCTCGAGGCCGAAGAGACGGCCATGCGCTTCTACTCTCAACTCGTCGAACGCGCCAGCGACCGCAACCTGCGCTCGACCTACGCCGAGCTGGCCAACTTCGAAGCCGATCACACCGAGTTTCTGCGCCGCAAGCTCGACGAAGCCAAGCGCGCCATCACCGGCGGAGATGTGGTGTAGACCCTCGGCGGGCGCTGCCACCTGAAACTTGGAAGCCTTTCTTTCACGCCGCCGTCGTTTCTCCGCCCAGCAGCGTCAACACCTCCCCCGTGATGTAGCTGGAATCGCTCTCCGCCGCGAAAAATACGTACGCCGGCGCCACCTCTTCCGGCTGTGCGGCCCGCTCCATGGGCGTGTCCGAACCCTGCTTTGACGACTTCTCCGGCTCGAAGTCGGAGACGATCAGCGGCGTCCATACCGGTCCTGGCGCAACACAATTCACGCGAATCTTGCGCTCCACCAGGTTTTGTGCCAGCGACTTGGTGAAAGCGTGGATGGCGCCCTTGGTCGAAGAGTAGTCCAGCAGGTTCTTGTTGCCGCGCAGGCCGGTGATGGAGCCGGTGTTCACGATCGCGCTTCCCGGCTGCAGGTACGGTAGCGCCGCCTTCACCATGTGGAAGTACCCGTAAATGTTGGTGCGAAATGTCCGGTCCCATTGCTCCTCGCTGATCTCTTCCACGTCAGCCTTGTGGCTCTGGAAGGCAGCATTGTTCACCAGGATGTCCAGGTGCCCGAACTCTCCCACCACCTGCTCGACCGCCTCGCGGCAGAACTCCGCGTCGGAAACGTTGCCGGCAATCAGCAGCGCGCGACCTCCTTCTTCCTCGATGGCGCGGCGGGTCTCCTCGGCATCGCTCTGTTCTTCTTCCAGATAGATGATGGCCACGTCGGCGCCTTCGCGCGCGTACAAAACCGCCACGGCGCGTCCAATTCCGGAATCGCCCCCGGTAATGATGGCCACCTTGCCCTGCAGCTTCCCGGCTGCCTTGTAACGCGGCGCCTGGTAGCGTGGCCGTGGCCGCATCCTGGACTCCAGCCCCGGTTTCGCTTGCTTCTGCTTCGGATTCGGCGGCTTGGGCTCGCGCATCGGTTGGCGTTCGCCGGCCCGCGGTCCGGCTTTCCCGCCACGCGCCGATTTTGCGCCGGCTGCTGGGCCGGCGCTTCTGTGTTTCTCACGCGCCGGCATTTCTTGAATGGTCCCTTTTCGGCCAAGTATCCGTTCTGATTTCTCTGGTGAATTCGTTGCATTGGTCGGTACCATGATTGCCTCGCATCTTTTTCCGATGCAGAAACGCGATGGCTAGCTGGCCAAACGATGCCTTCTCCGGCGAGCCGGCTGGACTTGCTCGAATGTGCACTGGCGTGGACCTTTATCCGGACGCCAGCGCTGGAACTTGGTTCCATGGCGGAAGCGTCCCTGCGAAAAATAATCGTAGGAAACTTCGCAAACCAGCTTGGGATCCAGTGGCTCCCACTCCCCGCTCCGCTCCGTGCTCCAGCGGCTCGGGCCGCCGGGCGCGCGGCCGGTGAAGCCGCTTCCGCCGCGCAAGGGCTCGACGATTTTTCTGAGCTTGGCTCGCTCATCCGCTTTGAAGCTGGATGAAAACCCGATGTGGTCGAGCAGCCCCTGGTCGTTGTACAGGCCCAGCAGCAACGACCCGATGGCGCCGCCCTTGGAAGCGTAGCGGAAGCCGCCGACGACGCAATCCGCCGTGCGGATTTTCTTGATCTTCACCATGGCGCTGCGCTGGCCCGATGCATAGGGCGCGTCCGCGCGCTTGGCCATCACACCATCGAAGCCGCTTCCTTGCAGGTCCTTCATCCAGCGTTCCGCCTGCCTGCGGTCCTCTGTCGCGGGCGAGAGTTGAATGGAGCCGCTCTGCCGGCCCGCTGATTTGTAGAACGCTTCCAGCTCGTGCCGGCGCTTACGGAGAGGCTCATCCACCAGCGATTGCCCGCGTTCATTCACCAGCAGGTCAAACGCGAGAAACGATGCCGGCGTTTCTTTCGATAGCCTCCTAATCCGGCTCTCGGCGGGATGAATTCGCATCAGCAGCTCGTCGAACGATGGCTGCCCGTCCACGAAGATCACGATCTCCCCGTCGAGCAGAAATTTGCGCGGTTGCCATTTTCGAAATTCCTCAACCAGCTCGGGAAAATATCTGCCCAGCGGCTGTCCGGCCTTGGACTGAAGCAGCACCTCGTCGTCGCGCCGGAAAACCAGGCAGCGGAAGCCGTCCCATTTGGGCTCGTAGATCCACCCTTCGCCTTCGGGGATTTCTTTTACCAGCTTTGCTTCCATCGGCGGAAACGGAGGTCGAATGGGCAGACCTATTGGCGGGAAGGCGCTCTTCAAATCTTCGGCTGGAACAACGGCTTCAATAACCCGATTGCCTTTTCTTGCCAGCTTCTTCGTCTTGTCCATGAAACCCTTTGATGCGGCTGAGTAAGGCTCGGCGTAAACTGTGCGGCAATGAACGTAGCCCAGCAACAAGCACTCGCATGGCTTGAATCGCACTTGTTCCTCGACCGTAACATCAGTGCACAGCTGCCCATCCGAGGCGAGGCTTATGGTTACGTATTCACAGAAGTCGCCGGAGTGACTGTTCTAGTCGGGCCGCGTGGGAATTTCAAGGTGCCTGCTGTGCGCACGTATCAGGATGACGTCGAGGCTGCAATGAACGCTTCCAAGTTGTGGCGGAAACAGAAGGAACGTGACGACGCTGACCCAACGAGAGCCCGTCTTTACAAGACAGGACACTTGCGCCCAATTATCGGTACAAATCTCAAATGTGAAAACAGCCACTGCCCCTGTGCGTCTGAAGACCGCGCTGCATTGGAAATCCGCAGTCTCGGATAATCAACTGCCTGAAGCAGCTTTCGCCCAGTGGCAAACCCGCGAGCGCGTAGCCAAAGCAGAAACGACGTCTCCCCCGTCCGGCCAATCCATCTTTTCGAACCGGAAGTCCATCCGGTAGGCGCTACCACCGATCGTGCGTAAGCCGAGGTTGAGTTCCTTCTCCAACCAATCGAGAGTGAATCCTGCGTAATAATCCGCAGGAGCAAGCACGCATAGGTGCACCTCGCGTGCTGCAAGAACTGGCTTTTCCTCGAATGTATATCCCAACTCCATCATGAAGTCGTGGGAGAAGACGTACAGCATGCCGTATTTGAGAAGCTCAAAAGCGGCAAACAGGGGAGTGGCATCTTCGTATTTGAGTTCGATGAATTCGTATGCTGACGGGCCGCAGCGGTGAACCAAGTCAATGTCGCAATGGCGTTCGCTCTTGCCATCGATCAGACCTGACGCAGTCGGCACCTGATTGACCCAATCATCTCCGCATTCCAGTGCAATCGCCTTCTCGCACTGCTTTTCGACGCTGGAGTTTGAGTTCGAAATCCACGTCTTCTTTTCCCACCGCCAATTCTCGGCGGAGCCGCGTCTTGCTCGTCGTTCCTGGCCAAGAGACCAGTTCTGGTACAGCTTGTTACGTATGCCGTCCAGCAGACTCGGTACGTTCAGTCCGAGAGGTCTCGACCGTAGTAGCAGTGCAGAGGTTTTGTGCCGATAATGCGGAGCGTTCCCGATATGAGCAATACCCAATGCGCGGTCAATGAGGTCATCGACGCCTTCGAAGATAGCTGCCATGGCTGATTCTGCAGAACCCGAAACCGTACTCCGAACACGGCGGGCGGTCAATGCGACGCGGCGAGCGCACCGATGACCGCCAAATTCGGCTGGTATACTGGCCCGCTTATGCTCGCCGAGATCCTGGAGCGGGGACGTGCGTTGGCCGATGACGCGCTGGAGCGCTTGTTGCCGCCGGCAGACCAGTATCCGGTGGCCATTCACCAGGCCATGCGCCATAGCGTCTTCGCCGGGGGCAAGCGCCTGCGGCCGGTCCTGTGCTTCGAGGCGGCGCGAATGATCGCTTCCCACGTCCCGCGCGGGGTCGAAGAACTCGGCGCCGCGCTGGAGATGCTGCATACCTATTCGCTCATCCACGACGATCTCCCAGCTCTCGACAACGATGACCTGCGCCGTGGCCGTCCCACCTGCCACAAGGTGTTCGGTGACGCCATTGCCATCCTCGCCGGCGACGCGCTGCAGACCTACGCCTATGAAGTCCTGTCTCGCCTCTCCTGTCCGCCGGAGGCGCGTGTCCGCATCATCGAGGAGACTGCGCACGCCACCGGCACCGTCAACGGCATGATTGGCGGCCAGGTGATGGACCTGGAAGCCGAACACAAAAAGCCCAACGCGGAAACGCTGGAATATATCCATTCCTCCAAGACAGCAGCGCTGATCAGGGCCAGCGTCGTCAGCGGCGGCATTTACGCCGGAGCTTCGGAAGACGAAATCGCAAAACTGTGCTCATTCGGGCTCCAAGCCGGCCTGGCGTTCCAGATCGCCGACGACATTCTGGACGTGACCCAATCTTCGGAGCAGTTGGGCAAAACCGCGGGCAAGGATGCCGCCGCCGAGAAGGCTACCTATCCGGCGCTGTTCGGAATCGAAGCGTCGGCGCGCAAGGCTGAGGACCTGGTGACCTCCGCCTGCATCCAACTCGATTCTTTTGGGGAGCGCGCTAATACGCTCAAGTCGCTGGCGCGGTTCCTGGTCGAGCGAAAAAAGTAAGCGTCGAAGGCCCGTGCGTCAATGGCCGCGACCCGAAAGCCGATAGCCGATGGCCGAAAGCCAAGTTGACATCCTCGCCATCGCCGCCCACCGTGACGACGTTGAGCAGACCTGCGGCGGCACCCTGCTCAAGATGGCGGCGCTCGGCCATCGCACCGCCATTCTCGATCTCACTCGCGGTGAAATGGGCACGCGCGGCACCGCCCAGGACCGCGAGCGCGAAGCCGCCGAAGCAGCTCGGATCCTGAACGTTTCCTGGCGCGGCGCGCTCGATCTTCCCGACGGACGGGTAGAGAATACCTGGGACAACCGGCTCAAGGTCGCGGCAGTCGTGCGCGTCCTGCGCCCGCGCGTGGTCATCCTTCCCTACTGGCAGGGCCGCCATCCCGATCACTACACCTGCTCCACGCTGGGTTACGAAGCTTGCTTCCTTGCCGGCCTGACGAAGCTCGACCTCTCGCAGGTGCCTGCCGAATCGCTCAGCCTCACGCTCGCAGCTCAGAACTCAGAACTCACAACCGACAACTCCCCTCACCGTCCGTTCAAAATCGTCTACGCGACCCTGTACTACGATATTCGTCCCACTTTCGTGGTCGATATTACCGACCAGTTCGAAGCTCGTTTCCAGGCGCTGATGGCCTACCAGTCGCAATACACCGATCAGCAGGCCGGCAGCGGTCTGTTTCCTCGGCGGGCGGAAGTCCGGACTCGCCAGGAAACCATGGCGCGCTTTTACGGCATGTTGGCCGGCGTCGCTTATGCCGAGCCGTTCCTGCAAAAGGAGGTCGGGTTGGCGGACGACCTCGCTGCCATTCCCGTCGCGTCGATCTGACTTCGCCTTGAGCGTTGCGCCGTTCGTGATGTACCGTAACCAGTTTGGGTGAACCTCACGCATGGCAGACCGTACAGTCTCTTCGGCTGTGAACAACGTCATCGAGTCCCGCGTGGACGCGACTTCGGCGCGCTTTGAAAAGAACATGCGCGCCATGGCGGGCTTGGTCACCGGCATCCACAACGAGGAAGAAAAAATTCGCGAAGGCGGCGGCGCCAAGGCCATCGAGTCACAGCACAGCAAGGGACGCCTCACCGCCCGTGAACGGATTGCCATGCTGCTCGATGCCGGAGGCGAGTTCTTTGAGCTCGGCAATTACGCCGCCTTCGGCATGTACGAAGACTGGGGCGGCGCGCCGGCCGCCGGTGTCATCACCGGCCTCGGACGCATTCACAGCCGCCTCATGATGCTGATCGTCAATGATGCCACGGTCAAAGCGGGTGCCTTCTTCCCGATGACTTCCAAGAAAGTCATCCGCGCCCAGAATATCGCCATTGACAACCGCATCCCGACTATCTACCTGGTCGATTCCGCCGGCGTGTTCCTGCCTTTGCAGGAAGACGTCTTTCCCGACACCGACGACTTCGGCCGCGTCTTCCGCAACAACGCCGTCATGACTGCCATGGGCATCCCACAGATTGCTGCCATCATGGGCATGTGCGTTGCCGGCGGCGGCTATCTGCCGGTGATGTGTGACAACGTCCTGATGACCGACGGCAGCGGCCTGTTCCTCGCCGGCCCCGCGCTCGTGCAGGCCGCGATCGGGCAGAAGTATTCCGCGGAAGAACTGGGCGGCGCTGCCATGCATTCCGCCATCAGCGGCACCATCGATTACCACGAGCCCAACGATGAAGCCTGCCTCGCGCGCATCCGTTCGCTGGTGGAAAAGATGGGCTACCGCCGGCTCTCGCCCTACGATCGCAAGAAACCGGAGGCGCCGCTCTACGCCGCCGAGGAGCTTTACGGAATCTACGAGTCCGATCCCGCCCGCCCTTACGACATGAAGGAGATCATCGCCCGCATCGTGGACGGCAGCCGCTTCGACGAGTACAAGGCCGAGTACGGCAAGACCGTCATCTGCGGCTATGCGCGCATCGGAGGCTTTGCCGTCGGCATCGTCGCCAACCAGAAGCAGCACCAGCAGCAGACCGACGAATCCGGCCACAAGCGCATCGAGTTCGGCGGCGTCATCTACACCGAGTCGGCGGAGAAAGCAGCGCGTTTCATCATGGACTGCAACCAGAATCTGGTGCCGCTCGTCTTCCTGCACGACGTCAACGGCTTCATGGTCGGACGCGATGCGGAGTGGAGCGGCATCATCAAGGCCGGCGCCAAGATGGTGAATGCAGTCTCCAACTCCGTCGTCCCCAAGATCGCCGTGATTGTCGGCGGCTCCTTCGGCGCCGGGCATTATGCAATGTGCGGCAAGGCCTACGATCCGCGCTTCCTCTTCGCGTGGCCCACCGCGCGCTATGCCGTGATGGCAGGAGAATCGGCCGCGGGCACGCTGCTGGAAATCAAGATTCGGCAATTAGAACGCGGCGGCAAAAAGCTTAGCGACGAAGAGAAGAAAGAGTTGTACGACTCGGTGAAGAAGACCTACGACGAGCAGACCGATCCTCGCTACGGCGCCGCCCGCCTATGGATCGACAAGATCATCGATCCCCTCGACACCCGCGAAGCCATCACTCGCGCCCTGGAAGCCGCCGCCCTCAATCCAGACGTGCCTGAGTTCAAGGTGGGAGTGCTGCAAACATAGCTGATAGCCGATGGCCGACAGCCCAAAATTAATCGAATGTCCCCGCGACGCCTGGCAAGGCCTCAAGGGCCAGGTCCCCTCGGAGGTCAAAGCCGCCTACCTGCGCGCCCTGATCGGCGCCGGGTTCAAGCACATCGACGCGGTGAGCTTCGTCTCCACCAAGGCCGTGCCGCAGATGGCCGATTCGGAAGAGGTCCTGAAGCAGATTGATCCTCCCGACGACGTCGAGATCATCGGCATCGTGGTCAACGAAAAAGGCGCCGAGCGCGCCGTTGCCACCCAGGCCGTCCACACCCTCGGCTTCCCCTATTCCATCTCTCCCACCTTCCTGCTGAAAAACCAGAACCAGACGCTGGAAGACGCCTACGACACGCTGGAGAAGATCAAGGAAAAGGCTGACAACGCCGGCCTCGACATGGTCGTGTACATCTCCATGGCATTCGGCAATCCCTACAATGATCCCTGGAGCGCCGACGAAGTGCTCGAAGCCGTGGACCTGATCGAAAAGACCGGCACACGTTCCGTTTCTCTCGCCGATACGGTCGGCCTCGCTGCGGCGGACCACATTCGTTCGCTCGTCACCGCCGTTCTTGCTCAGTATGACTATCTCGACATCGGCGTCCACTTGCACAGCCGTCCCGCGGAAGCCGCGGACAAGGTTCTCGCCGCCTACGACGCCGGCATTCGCCGCTTTGATTCCGCGATCGGCGGCCTGGGCGGCTGTCCGTTCGCGCAGGACGAACTGGTTGGCAATATTCCGACCGAGGCGGTGATCGAAGCTCTCGGCCGGCGCGGCGCGGTCGTGCCCATCCGCAAGCCGCTCGACAACGTCATCCGCATCAACGCCGACATCGCGCAGAAATACAAAACTTGATCGCGGATCGGTCGGATCTTCGCGGATTTTCCTATTTGATTTGTTTTATCCGCGCAAATCCGCGAAAATCCGCGGTTGGCTTTTGCATGCCCTACAACACTCTTACGCTCGCTTACGAAGACCTGGTCGCGCTCATCACCCTCAATCGTCCCGACAAACGCAACGCCATCAGCTTCGAGCTCCTCTCCGAGCTCATGGCGGCGCTCGATGAAGTGGAACATTCGCGTGCGCAGGTGCTGATCCTCACCGGCTCGGGAAAGGCTTTTTGCGCCGGCTTGGACCTCGAAGAACTTAAGTCGCTGCTCGGCAAGACGCACGAGGAGAACCGGATAGACTCGGCTCGCATGGCGCAAATCTTTCGCCGCATCTACGAGTTCCCCCTCCCTACCATCGCCGCCGTGAACGGTGCCGCCATCGCCGGCGGCACTGGCATTGCCACCATGTGCGATTTCACCTTCGCCGTGCCGGAAGCAAAGTTCGGCTACACGGAAGTAAAGATCGGATTCATTCCGGCGCTGGTGTCTTCTATCCTCGTCTGGCAAGTCGGACACAAGATCGCCCGCGACCTGCTGATGACCGGCCGCCTGTTCGACGCCGCCGAGGCTCATCGCTATGGGCTGGTGAATGAAGTTGTCGAGCCGGAGCGTTTGATGGCGCGCGCGCGCGAACTGGCCGCGCAGTTGCTCGAGCTTTCCCCATCGTCGGTGCGCCTGACCAAGAAGCTGGTCAACGGATTTCTCCAGCGCGCCCTCGACGAGCAGATGGCGCAGGCCATCGAGGACAATGCCCTCATCCGCACCACGCCCGATTTCCGCGAAGGCGTGACCGCGTTCCTGGAGAAGCGAAAACCGAGGTGGACAACTTGAAATTGGAAATTTGAAAATTGGAAATTAGGGCAGAACGCCTCGGGCACAACTGCACGCTTCACATTTTCAAATTTCCAACTTCAAGTTCTCGATCTCGCAACCAATGACCAACATCACCACAATCCGCGTCCGTTACGCCGAAACCGACCAGATGGGCGTCGTCTATCACTCCAATTATTTCATCTGGTTCGAGGTCGGTCGCGTGGAATTGCTTCGCCAACTCGGCTTCACCTACAAGGAGATGGAACTCCAGGAGAAGTGCTTTATCGCCGTGGTCGATGCCCGTTGCCGCTTTCGCGCTCCGGCGCGGTACGATGATGAAATCACGGTTCGCACGCGCCTGAAGAACGTGCGCGAATCGCTGATTCATTTTGCTTACGAGGCGGTCCGCGAGCGGGACGGCACGCTACTGGCGGAAGGCGAAACCACGCACATTGTCACCGATGCGGAGTTGAACAAGCGCCCGCTGCCGGAGAAGTACTTGGAGGTTTTCAAACAGGCGGTGACCTCTTAGCCAATGCGCACTCGAGATTACGACAACGCGGAGTGTAGTTGCTTTTGCCAACTACAAACTACCGGCTCCTGACTACTACCATGCGCGCTCTTCACATCAACGGCTCCGATCTCGCGCTTGATGATCTGCGCGAGGCGGTATACGAGCGCCGTCCCGTGCTGCTCGACCCCGACGCCCGCATCCGCGTGCAGGCCGCGCGCGCGGTGGTCGAAGACGTGGTCGAAAGCAACCAGGTCGCCTACGCGGTCACTACCGGCGTCGGCAAGCTTTCCGATGTGCGTATCGCTCCCGACCAGATTCGCGAATTGCAGGTCAACCTGCTGCGTTCCCATGCCGTCGGCGTAGGCGAACCGCTCAGCGAAGCAGAAGTGCGCGCCATGATGCTGCTCCGCGCCAACTCCCTGGCCAAGGGATATTCCGGGGTTCGCACCGAGGTGATTGACATGCTCTGCGAGATGCTCAATCGCGGCGTGCATCCCCTGGTGCCCTCCCAGGGCAGCGTCGGCGCCAGTGGAGATTTGGCGCCGCTCGCCCATCTTGCGCTCGTGCTCATCGGCGAAGGCGAGGCGTTGCATTCCGACCCCAAAGCCAAGCCCCCCCGCCGCGCCGGCGATGTTCGCGTCCGCCGTTATTCGGCAAGAGAAGCCCTCAAGCGCGCCGACATCAGGCCCCTGAAGCTGGAAGCCAAGGAGGCCATTTCTCTCATCAACGGCACCCAGGCCATGGTGTCCGTGGGTGCGCTGGCGCTGCTTGCCGCCCGACAAATGGTCGATTCCGCCGACGTCATCGGCGCCATGACCGCCGACGCGCTCCGCGGAACCGATGTCGCCTTTGACGAGCGCATCCAGCACGTTCGCCCGCACACCGGCCAGATCACCAGCGCTGCCAATCTCCGGCACATGCTGGAAGGCAGCGCCATTCGCGAGTCCCATCGTGAATGCGGACGCGTGCAGGACGCCTATTCGCTCCGCTGCATGCCGCAGGTCCACGGCGCCGTGCGCGACGCCCTCAATTACTGCGCCCAGGTTCTCGAAATCGAAATGAACTCCGCGGTGGACAATCCGCTGGTCTTTGTCGCGCCCAGGCGCGTCGGGGCGCCGCAGACCGAAGAAGCGCATGGCGACATCATCTCCGGTGGCAATTTTCATGGCGAGCCTGTCGCCTTCGCCCTCGATTTCCTCGCTATCGCCCTCAGCGCGCTGGCCGGAATTTCCGAGCGCCGCATCGAGCGCCTGGTCAATCCCTCACTCAATGAGGGCTTGGCCCCGTTTCTTGCCAATGGCGCCGGCCTCAACTCCGGTTTCATGATGGCGCAGGTCACCGCCGCGGCCTTGGTCAGCGAGAACAAGGTGCTGGCTCATCCAGCGTCGGTGGATTCCATCACCACCTCCGGCAACAAGGAAGATTACGTTTCCATGGGGATGACGGCCGCCATCAAGCTCAAGAAAATCGTGGCCAACACGCTCAACGTGCTCGCCATTGAAGCCATCGCCGCCGCGCAGGCCCTGGAATTTCTTGCCCCGCTCCAGCCCAGCAAGCCAGCGCAGCAAGCGATCGCCGCCATACGCTCTGCCTCGCCAAAGCTCACCCAGGATCGCAGTCTGGCCCCCGATTTCGCGCGCGTCGTCGGTGTCCTTCAACGCGGCGAAATTGCCGGTGTGCTGCGCTAGCGGCGCCGTACCGTCTCCAATCCCAGTGAGGGTCGTCTCAGTTTGTGAAAACCTGGATCCCAGTCTCACCTTGACCACCTCATCCCGCATGCAACCGTTATTGATTTCAATAGCTTACATTCATTTCGCTTTGGCCACCGCGGTGCATCACTTCAGTTGGATCCTGTGTGTGGCGGAGGGAACTGACACCCATGCATGAGCTGTCTCAAGTCGAATCCGCTCGCGCCTTCGCCCGCAGCCTGAACATCCTGCTCAAGTACGTTCGGTTGTACGGGATGGATCACCAGCGCACGCAAGACCAGTTCGACATCGCGTGGGAAGAATTAAAGCGCGCTGCCGCTCCTGAGACCGGACTTTTGCTGGGCGCCGCCGACGGCAAGTTGGTGATCGACGGTCTCCCTTTGGAAGGAAACTCTGAGCGCAGCTTCGCCAATCTGCTTACCACCGCCAACATCGCCAGCCTCAACTTTACTTATGGCATTCAGCGCATCGACCTGGAGCAGTTGCTGCGCGCATTTCACTGTTGCAAGCCTTCCGAAGTCGGCCAGCAACTCAAGGCTGCTCTCGGCGACCACGGCGCCATTCGGGTGAACGAAGTCCGGTTTGTCCCCGGTTCTGAGGACCTGGCCGAGCAACTTGCCACTCGAACCTTGGCCGATCGCGCTGACAATCTGGCTCCCTGGCTGCAGGACCCGGAAAAACTTCTGCAATTGATCGCGGCCGCCGAAGGTTCCTCCGGTGGCGGCAGTGGCGAAGGCACTGGCGGCGACGGCGGAAACGCTGGCGGGAATGGCGAAGGTTCCGGCGGATCCGGCGCAGCAGGAACCGGAACCGGTGGCGGATTCGGCGCTGGATCGGGCGTTGGCAATGTCTTCGGTGGAACCGGAACGGGCGGAGCAGGAAGCGGCACCGGTGGGGGGGCCGGCTCCGGATCAGGTGGCAGCGGCGGCGAAATTTTGCAGGAGGAGGCGGTCACCAAGACCTTGCGCCTGCTGGCGACGGTGGCTTCGCTGCGTGGCAAAGCCGATCCCGAGTCCGCGCTTATGCGCGAACTGTCGCAGGAGAAGGACGCCTGCCGCATGCTGCGCAAAGTCATGCTGTTGCTCCCCGTCGAGGGGGAAGACGAGGGTCTGGGCACCGACACTCTGAAAAAACTGGCAGAACGGCTGGCCATTCGATTTGCCATGCAACAGTTCGAGCGCGGCAACGTCAAGGTGAACGCCGTGCACGACATGATGGAGCGCATGGGCAAGGAGATCCAGTCGCTGCGCTCCGTGCTCGAATCGCACGAAAGCAAGATGACGCGCGCCGGCATGGCCGTCGAGTCCTACGCTGACCTGCTGGATCGCAAGTTCTGGGCCAACATCCCGGAGCAGGGCAAGAAAAGCGTCCTGCTCTCGCCGGATATGTGGTGTATTCCCGCGCGCAACATCCGCGCCTACATCGAGGAACTGATCTCCCGCGGGGATCTGACCGTGGCCGACGAGATCCTTCGAAACTGCCTCCGCCAGTTGGGAAATTCTGAACTCGAAGCGCGCCGCAAGACGGCTGTCGCCATCAACGAGTTGGCCGATCTGTTCGGCAAGGTCGCCCCCGGCCTGCTGGTGGAAGCAGTCCGCCAGGTCGGAATGCGGGTTTGCGCCGAAGCTGCGTTGGAGATGCAGACCCTGCTCGGCGCCGCTTACGTGCGTCTCACCCAGGAAGCCGCTCAGCAGCGCGATTATCCCGCGGTCTTTCAGTCTCTGGTCACCCTGGAGCGTTTGCATGAGTATCGCCCCCGCACCGCCCAGGAAGTCCGGCCGCGCATAACTATGGACAATCGTCTGCGCGGTTTCATCAGCGAAGCCATCCAGGCCCCGGTCATTCCCGAAGGCCTGGTTTCGGTGCTGGCGCGAACTCCTCAATTGGCGGCGCAGGAGCTTGCCTTGCAGTTTGGACAATGTACCTTGCGCAGCCAGGCCAACCGGGTTGTGGAGTTGGCGGAATCAGTCGGCAAGGGTGTTGTGGAATGTTTGACCGGCGGCTTGCGCGCCGGCCACGCCGGCGAAGTCTCCGGTACGGCCGGCCTGTTGAGCCGTTTGCGGCCCGAGGTGGTGGACGAGGTATTGCCGGGCCGTGTCGGCAGCTTCTCCCGGCCGCAGCAGGATGCCGTTGTGCGTGCCCTGGCGGCCGCTGGAGCGCCGCAGCGCGGGCGCCTGCTGCTGGAAATCCTGCAGCAGCTCGATCCCCTGGTGCTTCCCGAGACGCTCGATGAGATTGGCTTCTCCGGCGAGTCTGCCGCCGCCGGCAAACTGATGGAGTTGGCCGCCGGTGAAGGCTTGGCCAAAGATCGCCCGCTGATTCGCATCAAGGCCATTGAAGCACTGGGCCGGCTTGGCATAAGTGATGCCACCACGCTGCTCGACGAAATCATGGCCTCTCGTGGTTTATTCGCGTCGCGCCGCTCCCGCGAAATGCAGCTCACGGCCGCCCGCGCCTTGGTCAACATCAATCCCGACCGTCTTCCGTCTTTATGCGGCCGCGCCGGCTTCGGCCCGCAGGAACTCGCGGTCGGTGCGCTGGCTCCAAGCCACAGCGACTGGGTCCGCCAACGCCGCTATCCGCGCGTGCAGCCACTGAAGCCGTGGAGCGCGCTCGCCATCACTCCCAAGGGAAAGTGCGCCATCGATGTGCAGCGCCTCAGCCTGGGAGGTGGCCTGATCTCCGCCGACCCTCGCCTGCCCCGCGGCGGCGAGGCTGTCCTGGAATGGCAGGTTGGCTTGTCTCGCCTCCGTACTCACGTTCTCTTGCGCCACCTGCTTACGCGTGAAATCGCCTTCGAGGTTTTGGACATCGACATGGATGGCCGCTCGCGCCTGCGCCGCATGGTCATGGATCACGCCCCCGCAGCCCTCGGCATTGCCGCCGGCGCGACGGGATCCACCTCCACCTAGGCTCCCTGCCCAGGCACCGCCGGTATTCCTTCCAGCCCCAGCTCCGTTGCGATGCTTTTCAATGCCTCGATGCAGAACGCGATGTGCTCATCCAGTTCCACTCCCAGCGTGGCGGCGCCGTTGGTGATGTCGTCGCGGCTCACGCTGCGCGCAAACGCCTTGTCCTTCATCCGCTTCTTCACCGACTTGGCTTCCAGCGAGTGGATGGATTTGTCCGGACGGACCAGCGCCGCCGCCGTGATGAATCCGGCCAGTTCGTCGCAGGCGAACAACGCTTTCTCCATCTGGCTCTCCCGTGGGACGCCCGTGTATTCCGCGTGCGACATGACTGCCTTCTTGATCTCTTCCGGCCAGCCGCGCTCGGTCAGAATTTCGTTCCCTCGGTAAGGGTGGTCTTCCAGGCTCGGCCAGCGGTCGTAATCAAAATCGTGAATCAGCCCGACCACGCCCCATTTTTCTTCGTCTTCTCCGTATTTCCGGGCATAGGCGCGCATGCAGGCCTCGACCGCGAGGGCATGCTTGCGCAGATTTTCCGACTGCGTGAACTCAGTTAGTAAACACCACGCGGACTCACGGTCGCTCATGCCTTCTCCCCCGATTCGCCGGTTTTTCTCCGTCTTGTTTCGCCTGTTTTGGGATTTGCACAGGAAATGTTGCGGAATCACCCCATTTAGCTCTTGACTCTACTTTGCACTTGCCCCACATTGTGCACCAAGCTTGGTGCTTGACAAAGCATCGTCAACTCCCAAGCCCGAAGTGAAAGGATGCCCGCTCTGGCATCTCGCACAACCTGATGGCCACAACTTTAGCACCTGTAGATTCTAGGGACGTGGTGAGATGCGACCGCTGTTCACTCGTCCAGTTCCGAACCAACAACAATCTCTGCCGGCGCTGCAAGACCTCCCTCGACGAGGAAGAGCCCGAGCCCATTCTCGTTCAGCCGGAACCCGAGCCCGCACCCGTCATGCGTCGCCAGGGCGTTCAGGTGGCTTTGGCTATTCGCAATCTGCGCCAGCGCAGCGGGCTTAGCCAGCGCCAGCTTGCCATGCGCATGAGCGTGCCCCGTACCTACGTCTCCAAGATCGAAAACGAAAAGGCCACCCCGACCCTGTCGTCGCTGGAGCGGCTCGCCAAAGCCCTCCAGGTCACCGTCCCCGACCTGATTTCGTGCGGCGGGTGCGAAGACGAAATTCGCGACTTGATGAAAGACGATTTCATCGCAGAGCTGGTGCCCTTTCTGCCTAAACTCAACGGTATGCAGTGGCAGAGCGTGATGACGCAGATGCGCGATTTGTCCATCCGCCCGCGTCGCTCTGTCTAAGTTCTCCCGCCAATTGTTCCGCCGGAGCCTCGGGCTCCGGCGTTTTTGCTTCCGACCTCGAAGCCGACTCCTGGCCCCTCGCTTCTAACGATGGCTCCTGCCCCTTGTCTTCTGACTCCTCGCCCTGTCCCCTGCTGTACAATTGCCAAGACGCATACCGCGTCAGGTCCCATTCCCCATTTGTTGAGGTCAACTTTGGAAGTTAGTGTTCCCGCCGGACTCGACCGGAAGGAAACAGAGGTTTACCGCCGCCTCGATCCGCGGCGGTTGCCGCATCACATAGCGATCATCATGGATGGCAACGGACGCTGGGCGCGCCAGCGTCACCTGCCTCGCATCGCCGGCCATCGCGCCGGGGTGGACTCGGTGCGCTCGACCGTCGAGACCGCCGCTCGCGTTGGCATCCAGTCGCTCACGCTCTATGCCTTCTCCACCGAGAACTGGCAGCGGCGGCCGCGGACCGAGGTTGGCTTCCTCATGCGCCTTCTCCGCCAGTACTTGAAGCACGAATTGCCGACGCTGCAGAAGAACAACATCCGCCTCGGTTACATCGGCCGCCAGCACGAATTGCCCGCCGAAGTGCAGGAACGCATGGACTGGGCGCGCCAGGAAACTTCGCGCAACACCGGCTTGCGGCTTACCCTGGCGCTGAACTACTCCGCCCGCCTGGAGCTAGTCGATGCTTTCCAGGCAATCACCCATGCTGCCGCCCACAACGGCGGGATTGCGCACCTACAGTTCAGCGAGAACCTTATCGCCAACCATCTTTACACCCGGAACCTGCCTGAACTCGATCTCGTCATCCGCACCAGCGGTGAAATGCGCCTCAGCAACTTTCTTCTCTGGCAGGTCGCCTACGCAGAAATTTACGTGACCAACACTCTCTGGCCGGAGTTTCGCGGCGTGCACCTGCTGGAAGCGATCGCCGAGTACCAAAAACGCGAGCGGCGCTACGGCGGCCTTGGCAACGGCGATGGCCACTCCAACGGCGATGGACGTGGCAACGGCGACGGCCATGCCTCCGTCGCCGGTAACGGGAGCCGCCGGGCTCGATGAAGCGTGTCGCGACCGCGGCTGTCCTCATCCCCATCGTTCTCGTTCTTGTTCTTCGCGCGCCGGTGGCGCTGCTGGCGGCAGCGGTGGCCCTGGTCGCCGTCCTAACCATCCGCGAATACGTCGAACTGGTCCGCCATTACCACGTCGAGCCCTTTCGCGCTCCGCTGTATGTCGTAACCGTTCTCGCCTTCATCGCCGTGGCAGCGCAGACCGGCAGCGGCTACCTGGTGGCGACTTCGCAAATGCTGTTTGGAATTTCAGGCGCCGCCGTGGCCGTGGCCTTTTTCTTTCTCGCGCTCGCGATGCGCCGCGAACCGCTGGCAACCGGCTTCCCTGCTGCCGCAGCGGCGGCATTGGGATTTCTTTACATCGTCGTGCCGCTGGCCATGTTGGTGCAGTTGCGCCAGCAAGGTTCCGGCGCGTTCCTCATACTCTACGTGCTTATCGTCGTGTGGATGGGAGACACCGTCGCCTACTACACCGGACGCGCCCTGGGTCGCCACAAGCTGGCTCCGCGAATCAGCCCCGGCAAGACCTGGGAAGGCACAGTCGGATCGTTTATCGGCGCGATTGCCTGCGGCACGTTGCTGTTCGCCTACTCGCGCCAGGTCAGCGGCCGGTTGATCTCCATCGGCCTGCTCACGCCGGACCAGGCATACCTGCCACCGCGGATTCCGCCGCTCTGGCAGTTCGCTGTCCTGTCCGCCGTTACGAATGTGGCCGCCCAGATCGGAGATTTGGCGGAGTCGCTGATCAAGCGCGGCGCCGGAGTCAAGGATTCGGGCGCCCTTCTCCCGGGCCATGGCGGCATGCTCGACCGGATTGACGCGCTCCTCTTTGCCGCCCCCGTGCTTTGGTACTATGCAGCTTGGCGCGTGCTGGGCTGAATAGGGGGGCGCGCAATGCTGAGCTTCGCGCCGCATCGGTGAAACGTTAGCGAATGAAAAAGATTGCCATCCTCGGCTCCACCGGCTCCATCGGGCGCAGCACGCTCGCCATCGTCAGCGCCTATCCGGAGCGCTTTTCCGTGGTGGCCCTCGCCGCCGGTCAGGATTTTGAGGGACTCTTCCGCCAGGCGCTTCGCTATAAACCCAAGCTCGTCTCCGTTGCCCGCGAACAAGACGCGCGGCAGGTTCAAGACGGCTTGGAAATGTCCGGCCTGGAGGGCGTCGAAGTTGTCCATGGCCCCGCCGGCAATATTGCCGTGGCCACGCATCCCGAGGCTGAGTTCGTGGTCAGCGCCATCGTCGGTGTCGCCGGCCTGGAGGCGACCTACGAGGCCGTCAAAGCCGGTAAAACTCTTGGCCTCGCCAACAAAGAATCGCTGGTCGTAGCCGGAGAACTCATTACTGCCGAAGCCAAGCGTCAGGGCAAGCCGCTGCTTCCCATCGATAGCGAGCACAACGCAGTGCACCAGTGCATGCGCGGCGGCAAGCTGCTCGAGGTCGAACGCATCTGGCTGACCGCCTCCGGCGGCCCTTTCCTGCATACGCCGGTTTCCGAATTCGACGCCATCACCCCCGAGCAGGCTCTGAACCATCCCACTTGGAAGATGGGGCCGCGCATCACCATCGACTCCGCCACCCTGATGAACAAAGGCTTCGAGGTGATCGAGGCCTGCCGCCTCTTTGGACTCCCCTGCGGACGCGTCGGCGTTATCGTGCACCCGCAGTCCACCATCCACTCCATGGTCGAGTTCGTGGACGGCAGCCTGATCGCCCAACTTTCCGTCACCGACATGCGGCTGCCCATCCTCTACGCGCTCACCTACCCGGACCGCATTGGCTCCGATCTCCGCTTCCCCGTCCAGGAACTCCGGACGCTGGATTTCAGCCCGCCCGACTTGGAGCGTTTCCCATGCCTGCGCCTGGCCTATGAAGCGGCCGAAGCCGGCGGCGCTAAAACCATTGCCCTGAACGCCGCTGATGAGGTTGCCGTGGCGGCTTTTCTGAAGCGGCAAATCAGCTTTACCGACATTTCGCGCGTAATTGAGGGCACAGTTCGTGAAACTGCCGACACCCATCCCCCATCTATTAATCAGGTACTTGCGGCAGACGCCGATGCGCGACGGCTGGCTTGGGATAAAATTGCTTCTTTGAGCCACTCCCCAGCTCTGCCCAAATAGACGTAAAGGACTTATCTCAACTTGATGGAAAATTTCTTTGTCGACCTGGCGGCCGTCGCCGTCGTCCTCGGGATCATGATCGTGGTCCACGAGTTCGGCCATTTCGCCGCAGCCAAACTGTTCGACGTCCGGGTGGAGCAGTTCGCCATCGGCTTCGGAAAACGGCTCTTCGGGATCAAGAAGGGCGAAACCGATTACCGCATCAATGCCCTGCCCTTCGGCGGCTACGTCAAGATGGCGGGAGAAAATCCGCTGGAAGCCCACACCGGCGACCCGCGCGAGTTCACCTCCAAGCCTCGCTGGCAGCGCTTCATCATTGCCTTTGCCGGGCCCTTCGCCAACATCGTGCTCGCCATCGCCCTGCTGACCGGCGTCTTCATGGTCCGTTACGAGCACCCGGTTTACCTTGACCAGCCTGCCGTCATCGGCTGGGTTCTCGACAACTCTCCCGCGCAAAAAGCGGGCATTCAGCCCGGCGACCGCATCGTCCGCATTGAGAACATGCAGAATCCGACCTGGGAAGATGTGCTGCCCAAGGTGGTCATGAGCCCCGGACAGCCGGTTCGCGTCGCCCTCCAGCGCGGCAACCAGGTCCTGGAAAAAACCATTGTCCCGACTCCCACCGGTCCCGAGGAGTTCGGCAATCCCGGCTGGCTTCCCGATCAGCCGAACACGGTGACCGACGTCGAGCCCAGCCTGCCCGCGGCCAAGGCCGGCATCCGTATCGGAGACACGATTGTCGGTTTGAACGGCCAGGCGACGCGTTCCATGCAGTCCGTCATCCGCGAAATTCAGGCCAATAAGAACAAGCCGCTCAGCCTGACGGTTGTGCGCGACGGCAAAGAACTGAATTTCACCGTCACCCCGACGCTGACCAAGGACAATAACGGCCAGGACATGTGGCGGATCGGCATTCGCTCCGATCCTCAGCACGTCGACAGGCTCCCCTTCGGCAAGGCCCTGGCCAAATCGCTCGACCAGAACAAGAAGAATTCCTTCCTCATCATCGAACTGGTCGAGAAGATGGTGCAGCGCAAAGTGTCGGTCAAGCAGTTCTCCAGCCCCATCGGAATTGGGCAGGCGGCGGGAGAGGCGGCGCGCCAGCCCGGCTGGACGCCGCTGATCGCACTGATGTCCGCGATCAGCCTGAACCTGGCGATCTTCAATCTGTTTCCGTTTCCCATCCTGGACGGCGGCATGATCCTGTTCCTCGCCATCGAGGCCATCCGCCGCCGCGACATCAGCCTTCACCTGAAGGAACGCATCTACCAGCTCGCCTTCGTCCTGCTGATCCTGTTCGCTGTGATCGTGATCTACAACGATCTGGCCAAGACGATCCCGAGCTTGCAGCGGTTACCGTAAAAACTCGCGTTGCGGCAGCCGCCCTCGATGTTGGAGCGCGCTCGCCCCGAGCGCGAACCCACTACGTCTTAACTCATGTCATCCCGAGCGGAGCGAGCCGCGGCGAGCGCAGTCGAGGGACCCCTACTCTTAACTCCTGTCATCCCGAGCGGAGCGAGCCGCGGCGAGCGCAGTCGAGGGACCCCTACTTTTTTCGTACCACTCGCGGGCCAGGTCCTTCCAGCTCGGGTTCAGCTGCTCAATCAGCATGACTTTCTTGTCGCGGCGCCACTTCTTAATTTGTTTCTCGCGATTAATGGCGACTCGAACATCGTCGAAAGATTCCCAGTAGAGCAGGCGGTCGACGTCATACTCGTCGGTGAATCCCTCCATCTCCTGTTCTTTGTGCTGCCACACTCGCTTGTGCAGATTATTCGTCATTCCCGTGTACAGCGTTCCTGACAAGCTGCCCATGATGTACACATAGAAACGTCTCTGGCGCATGTAGGGGTCCCTTTCGCCTTCGTAAGCTCAGGCTCAGGATCGCTCCGCTCGGGATGACATGCATTGGAAAT
>DASSIZ010000002.1 GCA_035691485.1 Terriglobales bacterium | reverse complement strand
CGCTCCCATCGCGAAGCCCTTAAACATCTGGTCCTCGAAGGTGAAGCCGCCGGCCAGCGCGATATCGGGGATGAACTCCTTGCGCTTCGCCAGCGTCTCCAGGTACTCGCGCAGCAGCGAGTGCAGCTCGATGCCCGGGATGCCCCACTCGTTCATCATGCGCCAGGGGCTCATGCCGGTGCCCCCGCCCGCCGCGTCCACGGTGAGCAGGTCCAGCTCGGCCAGCGAGGCGTACTTCACCGCCCTCGCCAGGTCCACCGGCCGGTAGGCGCCGGTCTTCAGCGTGATGTGCTTGGCGCCCAGCTTGCGCAGCTGCTCCACCCGCTTCAGGAAGGCGTCTTCCGATGTCATGCCCACGCGGGAGTGGCGCTCGAACTCGTGGAAGGTGCCGCGCTTGAACGCGTCCACCACGATGGGATCCATGGGATCGGGCAGCACCACGTAGCCGCGGCGCTTCAGCTCCTGCGCCTTGTTCAGGTCGCGGATCTTCACTTCGCCGCCGATGTCCTTGGCTCCCTGACCCCACTTCAGCTCGACGCTCTTCACGCCCAGCCGGGTCAGAGCGAATTCCTGCACGCCCAGCATGGTGTCTTCCACGTTGGCCTGCAGGATGACTTCGCCGAAGCCGTCCATCTGCCACTCGCGGTAGCAGTCCACGCGCCACTTCAGCTCGGGACCGTCCACCAGCTTCCCGTTCTCGAAGCGCGACGCCATGTCCATGCCGGTGACGTTCTCGCCGATCGCCATGGGCACGCCGCTGATGGCCAGTCCGGCCGCGTACTCGGGCCAGCTGTTCTTGGCGACGTTGGTCGAGCCCATCGCCGCGCCCACGAACGGCAGCTTGCACTGGATGCCGTTTTTCTTGTCGCGGCCGATCGTGACCTCGAGGTTCACGTTGGGGAACAGGGCTTTGTTGCTGTCGGCTTCCACGCCCCAGGCGCCGGTTGCGCGCCCGAGGATGGTGAAATGCGACAGGTCCACCGGGTAATCCTTCTGCGAAGCGGTCGTAATAATGCCGAACGGCTGCGGATAAATCATTTCCGTGCCGCGATAGGCGGACTTGCCGATTTCGCACATCCCGATGCACCCATCGACGCAGGTGGTGCACATTCCGCTAAACGGGCTGACCGAGTCCTCGGTGCGGTTCTTGGTCAGGGTGGCGGCGGAAGCGTTGAGGCGTGTGTAGGTCATTGTGAGCTCCTGAGTACTCTGTAAGAGCTGTCAGCTTTCGGCTGCCAGCTTTCTTCTTATCCCAGCTCTCCGACAGCTAAGAGCTAATGGCTTTCTTGATCTTCACGTCACTGCGCAGCGGACCTGAAATCTCGCACGCATGGCACGGTTCCAGGAAGCACATCGCGTCGTCGTAGCTTTGGAAGCACACCGGCGCGAAATTCAGGCATCCGCTGCAGAGCGCGGTGGTGGCCGTCGAGGCCTGGCACCGCAGCTCGCAAACCGGGCAAACGTAAATGCAAGCGCCGCACTGGCGGCACTTATCGCTGGTGATGTCGAAAGGCCGGGACACGCGGCGATGGTGCCCGCGTCCTGCGAACCCAATCGCGCCGGCCATCATCTGCTGCTCGCAGATGCGCACGCAGAGGCCGCACTGGATGCAGTTCTCGTGGTGCGCGTCGTAGCGCACCTGGCGCACGCCGTACTCGCTCGCCAGATCCTGGATAGTCTTGGACTGCGGGCAGGTGGCGACATACAGCTCCAGCAGCAGCTTGCGGGCGCGCTGCACGGAGGCGGAGTTGGTGCGGATGTCCATGCCGTCCTGGGCGGGAAGAGTGCAGGCGCTCAACAGGCGGGTGCGGCCGTTGGCAGCCATGCTCACCTCCACGGTGCACAGCCGGCAAGCGCCGATGTCGCGCAATCCGTCGTCGTGGCAGAGCGTGGGAATGGGAAGACCCAGGAAGCGGATGGCCTCCAGCACGGTGGTGCCGGGCTCCACTTCGACGTTGATGCCGTTCACCTTGAGTCGAATCATTTCCTCACCGTTTCATTCAGCTCACCAAGACTGCTTTCGGTACACAGACTTCCATGCAGGCGCCGCACTTGGTGCATTTGGCCGGGTCGATCTTGTGGGGCATGTCTTTTTCGCCGAGGATGGCCTGCCCGGCGCATACCTTCACGCACGCGCCACATCCGTCACAGATGGTCGGGCTGATCTCGTACACGATCAGTTTCTTGCAGACCTTGGCGGGGCAGACTTCGTCGCGGATGTGCGCCAGGTACTCATTGCGGAAGTAGCGCAGCGTGGTCAGCACCGGGTTGGCGGCGGTCTGACCGAGCCCGCAGAGGGAGGTCTCCTTCATCAGCCAACCAAGGTCGGCGAGCGTCTCGAGATCCTCTTCTTTGCCGCTGCCTTCGCAGATGCGGGTCAGGATCGCCTTCATCTCCTGGGTGCCCTGGCGGCAGGGGAAGCACTGGCCGCAGGACTCTTCTTCCAGGAATTCCATGAAATAGCGGGCGACGTCCACCATGCAGGTGGAATCGTCCATCACCACCATGCCGCCGGAACCCATCATCGAGCCGGCCTTGGTCAGTTGCTCGTAATCGATCGGCAGATCCACCAGGTCGGCGGGGATGCAGCCGCCCGACGGGCCGCCGATCTGCACCGCCTTCAGCGAGCGGCCGTTGGGAATGCCGCCGCCGATGTCGTAAATCATCTGGTGCAGCGTGATTCCCATGGGCACTTCCACTAGGCCGGTGTTGTTGATCTTGCCGACCAGCGAGAACACCATCGTGCCCTTGCTTTTTTCCGTGCCGATGGCGGAGTACCACTCGGCGCCGCGGTTCACGATGTGTCCGACCGAGGCCCAGGTCTTCACGTTGTTGATGACCGTGGGCTTGCCGAACAGGCCTTTCTCGACCGGATAAGGTGGGCGCGGGTGAGGCTCCCCGACGCGTCCTTCAATCGACGCAATCAGCGCAGTTTCCTCGCCGCACACGAATGCGCCCGCGCCCTGCACCAGGTGGATCCGGAAATTCAGCCCGGTGCCCAAAATGTTGTCGCCCAGCAGGCCCAGTTCTTCCGCTTGCTGGAGCGCGAACTGAAGATGCTTCACCGCCAGCGGATACTCGGCGCGCACATAAACGAAGCCCTTTTTCGCACCGAGCGCGAACGCCCCGATGATCATGCCTTCGATTACGCTATGCGGATTGCCTTCCAGCAGCGAGCGGTCCATGAACGCGCCGGGATCGCCTTCATCAGCGTTACAGATGATGTAACGTTCGATCTCTCCGGTTCCGTTGGGCTTGCCGTTCTTGCGGCAGAGGCTCCACTTCACGCCGGTGGGGAAGCCGGCGCCGCCGCGTCCGCGAAGGCCGGACTTGGTCACGGTTTCGACCACCTGGTCGGCAGTCATGCCGCCCAAGACTTTGGCCAACGCCGCGTAGCCGCCGACGCGCAGGTAATCGTGAATCTGCTTGGGATCGATGCGGCCGTTGTTGGCGAACAGCACGCGCGTCTGGCGCGCGTAGAAGGGAACTTCCTCTTCCGTCCGGCACTTCTTGCCGCTGACCGGATCCCGGTAAAGAAGTTTTTCGACGGGCTTGTGGCCATTACAGACGCTGGCCACGATTTCAGCGGCGCTGGCGGCAGTCACCTTGTTGTAAAAAGTGCCTTCGGGCCAGACCAGCATCACCGGGCCGCGCTCGCAGAAGCCGTGGCAGCCCGTGCTCTTCACGTCGATCTGCTCCTGCATGCCCGCCTTCTCGACCGCTTTGCGCAATGCGGTGAGCAGGTCTTCGGCTCCTGCGGCGCTGCATCCGCTGCCCGCGCACACGCTGAGGCAGGGACGTTGCGCGTCCTGATTGTTGTCGGCCACGCATGCGGCTCGCAGTTGCTCCAGTTGCTCGATTGAATTCAGCCTTGGCATGTCATGTCCTCGCAACTACTGCGGTGCAGCCTCTTGCTTGGCGACAGGCTTGCTGTAGTACTTCTTCAGCATGCCTTTGACCTTCGCCTGGGTCATGGCGGGATGCGTGTTGTCGTTGACGCGCACCACCGGCGCCAACCCGCAGCAGCCAACACAGCGCACCGTCCGTACTGTGAACTCCATGTCGGCGGTGGTGCCCGGCGCGGGCAGCTTCAGGTCGGTCAGCAAGCGGTCCAGCACCTTGGGCGCGCCGCGCACATGGCAGGCGGTCCCCAGGCATACCTGCACCAGGTTGCGTCCGACCGGCTCCAGGCTGAAGCAGTTGTAGAAGGTCGCAACGTGATAGACCTCGGGCACCGGGATATCGAGCTTCGCGGCGACTTGACGCAGCATGGCCTGGGGCAAATATCTGTATTTGTCTTGGATTTCCTGAAGAATGGGAATCAGGCTGGAACGCGTTTGGTCAAAATGGGCCAGGATTTCCGGGATGACTTCAGTCTCCGATGTCATAGATCTGTCTCGCTACACCAGCACTGCCCTCGGCGGCTAAAGCCGCAATGCTAAAGACCGTTTTGCGGCATTGCTGAAGCCGCGCACTTTCAAACACGGTCGGTTTCACTCCTTGGGACTGCGACGCCACAGGAAATGCGTGCAGTTCCAGACGTCAACGTGTTGCTGAAACTCGCCATGGGCAGCTTCGGGCTCGGCCTCGTTCTCGTCAGCAGCGATGAAATTGTCCATGTAGCTGGCGAGCTTTCGGCCGAGGTCCTTCTCGCTCAGCCGTTCCAGCATCTCCTTGTGAGGTAGCTCCCCTCGGCCTTCGCAGAGCGGGCACTTCAGCAGGTGGTACAAATCGCCTTTCGGCTGATCGGTCATTGCATCCCTCGCGGTTCACGCCGCTTGGCCAACATGTGATTACAGCGCCTTGCGAGCGCATCGGCAGTGAGGCGCATCACTTGTTTCGGTGATTACGGCAATCGTATTTTTCGATAGCAGGTGATGCACGTCACGTTGGCGGGTGACATCGGATTGCAAGGCCCGGCTTGGGCCTGTCGCATCCGGCGGGCACTTAGGAGATGGCTTCTAGTAATGTGGCTATGAGGCCAGCTTCGCGCATATGCGTCCAGTGCTCGGAATCGTTATCACTCTTGCCACCGCGGCGGCACTCGTCATCGAGTTCCTGCGCTGCCGGCACTTCGCATTCCCGCTCCGAGGATGGATTGGACTGGCGTTGCTGGCCCTGGCCGAGGCGCTGATGTTCCGCCACGTCTGGCCGGTGGACGTGTACTTCACCCCGATTGCGTGGACGTCGTACCTGCTGATCGCCGATGCCATGGTGCAGGTGACACGCGGGACCTCGCGCATGACGGACTCACTGCCCGGTTTCCTGCTCTGCGCCGCGCTGTCCATTCCGCTCTGGACAATCTTTGAGGCCTACAACCTGCGCCTGGCGAACTGGACCTACGTCGGCGTTCCCGTCAGTTGGGCAGGCGCGCTCCTGGGTTACGGATGGTCGTTTGCGACCATCACGCCGGGGATACTGGAGACCGCTGATCTGATCGAGGCGTTCGGCTGGTTTCGAACGACGCGCCGGCCACTAAGATTTTCCCAACGCGCCGAGCGCTTCATGATGTTCTTCGGCGCAGCTTGCCTGCTGCTGCCGCTCATCCTTCCGCAGCGCATCGCAGCTTACTTATTCGCGCTGGTGTGGGTAGGATTCATTTTTCTACTCGAGCCCTTAAACCGGCTCATGGGACTGCCGTCGCTGTTGGGCGACCTGAGGCAGGGCCGTCGCGGTCGGCTGTACTCGTTATTGCTCTCCGGCTGGGTGTGCGGATGGCTGTGGGAGTTCTGGAATAACTGGGCGGCGGCAAAATGGCACTACATCTTTCCTATCGCCCAACCGTGGAAGATTTTCGAAATGCCGGCGCCAGGATTTCTCGGCTTCCTGCCCTTTGCGCTGGAGTGCTTCGTGATGTATGTCGCCGCGACGGCGCTGCTGGGTGTTAGATCGCAGGCTGGCTTACGATCTCGCGAACTCCCGTGCCACGAACTGGAAACTAAGACCTAAGAGCCATGGGCCTTTCCCGCGGCGAAACTTGTCCCCGAAAAATAGCTCATCGGCGTGTCCTTTGACGTCCGCAGTCCCGGCCGCATCTCGAACAGCGCAGGAATGCAGTTCACGGTAATGGCCGCCGTGGCCAAGTCTCCGTGCGTTCCGCCGGGCACGGTAAGGGTCAGATCCGGCGTACCCTTGATGCTTACCATATCCACCGAATCCGGCGCGCCCAGGTACATTTCGAGTTTCAGGTCAACGTTGATCTTGCCGGCAGAGGAAATGCCGTGTCCCACTTGCCGCACCCCGACTACCTTGCCCGCGGGCACGTCGAAGTAGTCGGTCTTTACTTGTTGCTTGGCGACCACCGGCTCGATGACTTCCTCAATCTTCGCCACCTCGAGACCCAATCCGTCGGCGACCATGCCGACCGACTCCGGCAGCCCGTGGTGCTTGATTACGCCCGCTTTTACCTGCGCGTAAAATTCATCGACGGTGAGCCCGGAGCCGATCTTCGCCTGCAGCGGCTGGCGTCGCTTGCTGGCGTTGACCACGCGGTGCCCGCTGGCGTGCGTGACGTTCTGGCACGCGGTGGCGAGCGTGAGGATCAGCTTATCGAGCACAAATCCCGGATTCACGCCGGTGCCGAGCAGGACCACGTTATGCGTGCGCGCGAGGTCGTCGAGTTGCCGGCTCAGCTCGGGGTGCTTGCGGAAGGGGTAAGACAGCTCCTCGCAGGTGGAGACCACGTGCAGGCCCGCGTTGAGACAGTCGGTAAGCTGGCCGGCGACAGACTTCAAGTGCGAGAGCGTGGTGTGCACGACGACATCGGCGCCGGAGCCCAGGACGGAATGCACGTCGGAGCTGATTTTTACGCCAATCTGGCGATTGGTGCCGGCAACTATGCCCAGATCCTGCCCGACCTTTTTCGGATCGACATCAATGGCCCCCACGATCTGGATGGCGGGCTTGGCCAGCATCAAGCGGACCATGCCGGCGCCGATTGGCCCGACTCCATACTGGATCACGCGAATCTTTCCCATGAGTGCGACTCCTCCGGATATGAATGGCCGCAGCTGTCATCAAAAGCGCTTGCGGCGATAAAAACTGTTCATGGTACAGCATTCACAGCAGAGCAGCGGTGATTTCACGCATGCCAGGCGCGCCAATCGAAGCCAGGTATCCCGAACAGAGACTTAGTAATAATTTTCTGAACAATCCTTCGGCCGCACCGTCTTCATTCATGAGAGCGGGCATGAGCTGGGCAGGGCAGGTCACGTTGGACGAAGTCGGCAGCGTCGCAGCGGCGGTCGTGGACGTGGAGCAGATCGTTCACCATCACGCGCGCTTCGTCTTCGGCGTAGCGTATTCGGTCCTGCGCAATCGTGAAGACGCGGAAGATGCGGCGCAGGAGACGTTTTTGCGCTTGTCGCGGCAAAGAAACCTTGCCGAGATACGCGATGTCCGGCTGTGGCTGGCGCGGGTCGCGTGGCGGGTGGCTGTGGACCGCGTCCGCCAACATCGCGAGCACGCAACCGACGCTGCGCCGGAGATATTGAACACCATTGCCGATCCCGCGCCGGGCGCGGAGCAGGTGGCAGTTGAGAGGCAGATGAAGGAAATGCTCGACTTCATGATCGAGCGCCTCCCGCGTGACCTGCGTGAGGTGGTGCTGCTGACCACGGTGCAGGAGATGTCGTCGGCGGACATAGGCCAGGTATTGGGAATTCCCGAGGGAACGGTGCGCCAGCGGCTGTTCCGCGCGCGTCAAGTCTTGCGCGAAAAGATGCTGGCTGCCATCCACCCCAGCCCGCGCTGATGGGTGGCAACGATCAGGGGTTGGAACAGGCAGCGCGGTCTGAGGATCCCGAGGAGAAGAAATCAATGAACCGGGAGGAACGGGAGCGTACGGTGGATCGGCTTCTGAACGAAGCCCTTTCGCCTCAGGATGTGGAACCGCGTGCCGGGCTGGAGCAGCGCATTCTGGCCAACCTGCGGGCACAACCAGGGCCGAGGCACTGGTGGCGGTGGATGCCTCTGTGGGGAGCGGCAGCGATCGCTGCGGTAGTGCTGCTGGCGATCGCGCTGCAGCCAACGCGTCCGGCGCAGACCGGACAAGCACCGGTTGTGGTGGAACAGAAGCCGGGTCCGGCGACACATGAAAATCAAGCGCCTACCGAGCGCCGGGTGGTTGCGTCTCGTCGGAGGCCGAGGCGAGGCACGACGGCGGTTGAAACCGCGATTGCAAAACCTACGGCACCCGAGCCACGCCAGCCGGTATTTGCGCCGGCCCAGCTGACGGAAGCGGAACGCGCACTGGTGGCTATGCTGCGCAGTAATCCGGATGAGGCAAAGGTGGTTGCAGAGCGGCAAGCGCAAACACGGCAAGAGAGCGTGGAGTACATCGAGCAGTCATTCAAGGTTCAGTGATTTGATTTCAAGAAGATTCACCAGGAGGAAGTCATGCGGAAGATGATGGCGTGCGCGGTCATGGCAGTCGTGATGCTGGGAGTGGCAGCGGCTCGCGCGCAGGAAAAGGAAGATGCGAAGAAGCCGGCGGCAACGGAATCGAAGCCCCTGCATTTCTACCGGCTCGATTTCACGTTTCGAGAATTGCAGGACAAAAAAACGGTGAATGCCAGGAACTACACGATGTTGCTGGCCGACAACGGGGTCATGTCCATCCTGAAGAGCGGCGCGCGCATTCCCGTGCCCAGCGGAAACATTCCAGGACCATTTCAGTACATCGATGTCGGCGTGAACCTGCGTTGCCGCGTCCGCAACGAAGAACCGACTCCGTTGCTGGTTGCAACCATCGAGTTCTCCAGTCCGGCATTGCCCGAGCAAGGTTCCACGGCGACCCAGATGGCCAGAGAGCAACCGGTGCTGCGCCAGGCCAACGCCGATGTTTACGCTCCCATCGTGAGTGGCAAAGGATTAGTGATTGCTACCATGGACGATCCCAGCCTGCCGCGCCGCTTTGAAATTGAAGTGACGCCCACGCAGCTGAAGTAGGCACGAAACCGCGCTTCAGTGAGAAGTCAGAAGTCGGGTGGAGGATGAAGAATGGCAGACGATCCCTGAACATTCCTCTTTCTTACTTAATTGCTGAGTGTGCGGTCAGGCTTTTACGGCGACTGCTTTAGCGATCGGCTCCAGGCGCGCTGTGAAATGTCGCAGGAAAGGCGCTTCGTAGCCCAACTTCAAGCCGCCGATCTGCTCGCGCCGACGCCACACTTCCAGGATGACCTCCACCACATAGTCGATGTGGCTCTGGGTATAGACACGCCGCGGGATCGCTAACCGCACCAAGTCCATTTTGGCGGCGGCGCCGAACATGAGCGTCCCAATCTCCACGGAGCGGATACCGCCTTCCAGATAAAGCTCGGCCGCCAACGCGACGCCGGGAAACTGTTCGGCCGGCACCTGCGGCAGGAAGGCGCGTGCATCCAGGTAAATCGCGTGACCGCCGGGAGGCTGCACGATCGGCACCCCGTGAGAAGCGATGTGATCTCCCAGGTATGCCGTCGAGCTGATGCGGTACCGCAGGTAGTCTTCGTGCAGCGCCTCCTGCAGTCCGACCGCGACCGCTTCCAGGTCTCGACCGGCCAAGCCGCCGTAGGTTGGATATCCTTCGGTCAGGATGAGCAGGTCTTTTTCCTGCTGGGCGAGCTGGTCGTTGTTGGTGCAAAGGAAGCCGCCGATATTCGCCATGCCGTCCTTCTTTGCCGACATAGTGCAACCGTCGCCGTAGCGGAACATCTGCTGCGCAATTTCCTTAGGAGACTTTCCCGCGAATCCCTCCTCGCGCAGTTTGATGAAGTATGAATTTTCCGCGAACCGGCAGGCGTCGAAATAAAGCGGGATTCCGTGCTTCCGGCAGACGTTGCTTACCCGGCGGACATTTTCCATGGATACCGGCTGGCCGCCGCCGGAATTGTTGGTCACTGTCAGCATGACCAGCGGAACGCGCTCGCGTCCGACGCGAGCGATCAGCCCTTCCAGCGCCTCCACATCCATGTTGCCTTTGAAGGGATATTGCAGCGCCGGGAGGCAGCCTTCGCGGACGGGCAGATCGACCGCTTCGGCGCCGGCGTACTCGACATTGGCGCGCGTAGTGTCGAAATGGGTATTGTTCGGTACCACGTCGCCTTTCTTGCACATTACGTGGAAGAGAATGCGCTCGGCGGCGCGGCCCTGGTGCGTGGGGATGACGTGCTTGTATCCGACGATGCTCTGCACCGAGGTGCGGAAGCGCGTGAAGCTGCGGCTGCCCGCGTAACTCTCGTCGCCTTCCATGATGGCGGCCCACTGGTAGGTGGACATGGCGCCGGTGCCCGAGTCGGTGAGCAGGTCGATCAATACATCGTCAGCCGATAGAAGGAAGAGGTTGTAGTGCGCGTCGCGCAACAGTTGCTCGCGTTGCGCGCGCGTGGTCCAGCGGATCGGCTCCACGCTCTTGATGCGGAACGGCTCGATGATGGTTCTTACCAACGGAGACTCCACGGCCGGAACGACGGCGTCCCTGATAGGGTGTCGCAGAACTGCGCCGCAGCGCAGTGACGGGCATCACCGCCGCGGATTTGAGGCGGGCTGGGCGGGGGCCTGGAGCTGGGCGGCACTCGCCGGAGCGGCATGGGCGGCGGAAGCTGCGGGCGCGGGTGCCGGGATGGCGGTGCGCGCGTGCGCAGCGCTCTTGTGGAGCTTCAACCGGAGTTGCGCGAGCTGGGCGGGAGCGGGCACGCGCAGCGTCTGTCCGACATAAATGCGGTTCGGATTGCTGACATCGGGATTGGCGTGCCACAACGCCGTCCAGAGGCGGCCGTCGCCGAACAGGTCCTCGGCGATGCGCCACAGCGAGTCGCCACGCTCCACCACCACCACGCTGGGATCGGGTTCCTGGGTGCGGCGGATCTGCGTACGTGAATGCGCGCGGTGCGGCAGGCGGGTGGCCTGCGGCTTGGGAAGAACCACACGCGCCTTCACCGCGACAGGCACGCTGCGCTGCTCGACGAGCTTGACGGGCTCACGCGGCGTGACCGGG
>DASSIZ010000001.1 GCA_035691485.1 Terriglobales bacterium | reverse complement strand
AAGCCATCATCAGTGCAGTTCTTGGTTTGTTCGGAACGGCTTGGTCTTTGCTCATCATGAGGGCTGCGGAGGACAACGACCCTGATGACCCCAACTGGCCAGCGCGAATGGTTCCATAGTGTTACTCACGATAATGCCTGTTATCGCTCGTTGAGGAACTAATGCCGGGCAGAGGCTACAAGATAGACCCTCCACGGAGTTGGTCAACCACGCTGGCGGAAGTGGCGCTGATCGTGCTCATCATCGGGCTCGCTGCTATTGCTTTCGATGTTGCGAAGTCGTGGACGACAGTGACCCTCGCGCAGACCTCAGTGACGGTGACACCATTTACGTTTGAGACGGAAACCTACAATTTTGAATCTGACGAGAAGGGTAAGCCGTTCCACAAAGAAGTCGTTGCAAGGCGATCCGATGGCTCCACGGTGAAGATCGCAACAGTTGGCCGAATCGAATGGGGTACGACAACCAGAAAAATAACTCATACTACTGGCGTCTGGGCCAGTGTGTATGACTTGATCGAAGCCAAAACTACTTGGCAGATGCACCCAGCGGAACTAGCAGCCCTGAAAGAGCGCTTACGAAATCCACCGGTGGACTGCGTCTTCCAGACAGCAGGCAATCCTTCGTTCGTCCGGAATGACATTGTTCTTGGGCACGAACTTGCGGTAATTCAGACCTCTACCGCCACAGAACGTGGAACATTTTGGCGAGCGCGTAACCTCGGATGCGAAGAGTTGCAATTCCGTTTTGAGTCTCGCTAGACCGATGGCACGTTTAAAGTGACTTCAGAGCAACGATTAGTCAAGCTGAGAATCGGAGATCCAGATCCGGCCCTTTTTGAAGTGAGTCCCAACTTCAGAGAAATGAAGCCATCGGACGCACACCGATTGTTCTTCCAAAAACTTCGGATTCCGGAGGACGACGCTACAAAACGCGTCAGCGAGGAAATGGATCGCAAATACTTGTCAGGGAAACATTGAACTACGACTGAATGCCACTACGCTAGTGGTCGGTTGGGACAGTCGCGCAGGTCGCCAATCAACGAGTGTGAAATCGACTTAGCGTAAACATGCGCTTTTTGTTCTCCCAAAATGGCGAAGGGAAAGCGCATACTTTTGAAGGGCTGTTCACGCTCGCTGGGACAATTACGATTCTTACGTCAACACAAGGGGATGAGGGTGGACAACGATCCCGTTGAGAAGATTCGCGCTGTGCGGAGCAAACTCGCCACTGATGGCCCAATTCGTGTCCGATCCGGCGGTGACTTCGAACGAGTCTCTATTGGAAGGTCAGACGCCGATGTCCTGCGAGATCTTTTGCTCGCTGAGAGAGCGTGCACAGTAATCGAAATTGGTCTCGCCTACGGAGGTTCTGCGCTCGCAATCGCAGAAGCGTTGGTTGCTACTGGGTCGGGCCAAGGACGCCACCTGATTATCGACGCCTACCAGAATAGTTTCTACGGTTCCGGATGGAGCGCCATCGTCGAAGCAGGCATCGCCGACCTCTGTTTGCTGTTTGAGGAGCGCTCCCAGTTCGTTTTACCCCGCCTTCTGAGCGACGGGTTTCTCGCAGACGCCGCCTTCGTGGACGGCAGTCACATCTTTCACAACGTGTTTGTTGACTTGTTTTACCTACGTGAACTGGTGCGCCCGAGTGGGCTGGTGATCTTGGACGATTGCAGTTACCCATCCGTTGCTACCGCGGTTCGATACTTCCAAGTGAATGCAGGATGGGAGTCGGAGCCTATCCCAACGCCTACGAGGCTCCGCGCATTCCGACTACCGAATCCCCGGACCGAACCTAACTTCGAGAGCTTCAAGCCATTTTAGGTCCTTGCAAGATTTCCGATTAACGAGCCGTAGGGCCAGGCGATTGCTCGCCGACACGCCCACTTAGACGTGTAGGTTGCGAACCACAACGAGTGATAAATCGAGTTCACGTAAGCTTGCGCTTTCTGTTCGCCAATGCAGCAATTTTCGGTACGGCATGTGGCGAGCCTGCTGCGCCGCAACGGAGGTTTTGTTACAGGCTCTATATAGGAGTCGGGAGTTAGGAGTTAGGAATTAGGGTTTGGCGCTTGTGAGTTTAGGGATTGCGACCCGCTACTTGTTACCGGTTACGAGATACCCGGTACTTCTACGTTACTTCCGTTCGAACATGTAGCGCGCGTCGGTGCACTGGTAGGTTTGCACGAGCCGGTAGTTTTCCACGATGGCGCGCACCACGCCGGCGGAGAAGCGTTCCCCGCCCTCACTCCAGAACGCGGGAATGCCCGGATAGTTCCACTGCGCCACGATGAGGTCGAATTCGCGGTCGCGCACCATGCGTTCCAGCCCGGCATCCTTCCATCCACCTCGCATCACCAACTGTCCGTAAACAAAAGGATTCGACATCCACACCGTCTTGCCGGCCAGAACCAGCGCGCCAACATTCTCGGCCAGCACGTGGTCGCCCGGATGTCGCGCCACGAACTGGTACGCCTGCGCGCATTGCGGGACGGTCGCATAGGGATCGTAGAGGACCTCGCGGTCGCGCAAGACAAACAGGCTGAGCAGCACCGTCATGATCGTCGCCATCACCAGCCCCAGCGCCGCCGGTCGAGTGCGGCCGATCATCGCCCAACCCAATCCTGCGCACAGGCACAGCGCCGCCGGCCACTCCAGGAAATGATTCCAGTTCGATCCCAGCTTTCCCGCGGTCACCGCCGTTCCGCTGGCCAGCACCAGCCACAACGCCGGCACCGAAAGCTTGTGTTGCAGCAGTTCGTTGACTATCCCCGCCGCCGCCAGGACCGCCAGCACGCGGCACATCGAGATCACTCCCGTCATGCGCGTCAAGTAAACGTCAAGGGAAAAAGGGTCGGCGTGGGTGCGGAACAGGTCGGTGATGATATTTCCGCGCGTGGCGGCAATCGACGCCAGCATCAGCACGGCTGACATCGCGGCCGCCATGGCGACAAAGGCTTCCGCGCGCTTCCACTCGCGTCGTCCGAGCAGGTAGACGACGCAAGCCGCGGGCGCCGCAACATAGGTGTACTTCACGAACAGCGCCGCCACAAACAGCAACGCTGAAACCAGCAGTGAAGAATTCGCCGCCGAGAACACAGAGGGACCAACGGAGAAGTTCGTCGATGGCGGATTGCCGGGCCCGGCGTTTGCCCGGCGAGCATCGTTGGCCATCGACCACCTGAATGTTGCTGTCTCCCCGGTGCCATCTGCGGCTAAGCCTCTGCAGAATACCCACACGCCCGCGGTCGCGAATGCGAGCGCCAGGAAATCCACGCGCAACACCGCGCTCCAGGTTTCCACCAGCGGCAAGGTTGCATACATCGCGCCAAAAATGATTCCGCTGAGCTTCGATCCCGTCTGGCGCGCTATCGTGAGCGCGATGAACACGCTGATCGCCGCCACGCATCCCGCAATCATCAGTCGCGGCCACAGGAACGAAACTCCGAACAGTTTCACCGGCGCCGCCAACAGGTAATATGCGACCGGACCATAGGGGTTCAGGATGTTGGGGATCGCGTGCGGGTCCGGGTACGGGGTCAGGCCATGCGTGATCCGCACCAGCGCATTGAGGATGTTGCCCTCTTCATAGTCCACCTGGAACGGCAACCCGACGTGGCGGTAGATCGCCATCGCGTGCGCCGCCAGTTCTCGCGCCACGACGCCCAACACGCATACGCCGCAAAGCGAAAACACGAAGCGCTCCCACCTCGCGGAAGCATTCTCCGTTACGGCAAGTTCCGGCTCGGATGGAAGAATTTCGGGGTCCGTGGTCAGGGGCATGTTCCTGAAACACTAGCACAGGTAAAGCCGGTGCTGCCCAACCCGAAATCGAGCCCGGCATCTAACAAGAAACAACCCGGGGTGGGTCAGCCGCCACGAAAATGGGTTTTCTCACGCTTGGCTCAACCAGGCCAAGTAGCGCGCCAGCGTCTAGAACAACGTCTAGAACTCTAGAACAATGTGAAAGGACAACATCATGAAAAAAATTACATTCGCAACCCTGATCCTGCTGCTCTGTTCGGTTTGGGTTTTCGCGCAGCAAAACTATCCCTCGGAGCAAAAGAGCGCAGCCAGCAGCTCCGGCGCTACCACGGTCCAGGGATGCCTCAACCGCACCGACTCGGGATATACCCTGACCGACAAATCCGGCGCCACTTACCAGTTGACCGGCGACACTTCCAAGCTCAGCGCGCATGTGGGCCATGAAGTGCAAATCAAGGGCGTAAAGTCCGAGTCCGGAGCAGCCTCCGCCAATGCCACCGGTAGCCAGGGCTCTCAACCTCAACTTGAAGTCTCCGGCATGAAGCACATCGCCACCACGTGCAGTTCGGGGTCTTCTTCTGACAAACCGTCATCGTCGGATAAGCCGATGTCGGAAAAACCGCCCCAGCAGTAACCGCGGGTTTGGCGAGAAATCGACGTCCTCAAAAGCGATGGGTGGCGAAGGTTAAAACCGACTCCACCCATCCTCCCGCCGGCCTGTTCAATCGCAGCGCGGCCACCATCGCCCGGACCCTTGCCTCCACGAGAGTTTCTCCGAAGGGGCCAGGTTCCGGAATGCGCATGCTGACCTATTTCATCAACCGGGCGGGACGTGGCCTAAGCGCTACCCGGAGAAAGGAACTGGAGAAGGCAAAGGCGCTGCTCAGCGAGCGTGTGCAACACGCACGCGAGCAGAAGAAAAGCAAGCGCGCCGCCTGATTGCAACTCCCAACTCCAGATCCGCAAATAAAACGGGCCGCGCTCTCACGCGGCCCGCTGACTCCTCACTCCTAAAACGCTGCCTTTAAACCGCGGGAACCGGCACGCCCGCTCCGCTCAAGACTTCAGCGCGCGTGACCTCATCCTGCTTCTGTTCCGCCTTGCTGGTCGGCAGTGCGATCTCGAGCACATCGTCAATCGTGCTGACGTACTTCACGTCCACGTTCTGCAACTGCTCCGGCGTCAAATCTTCCTCGACGTTGGTCTTGTTGTCGGCTGGAACAATCACGGTCTGCACGCCGGCTCTCTTGGCGGCCAGGAATTTCTCCTTGATGCCGCCGATGGGCAGCACGTTCCCGCTCAGCGTGATCTCGCCGGTCATCGCGGTCAGCGGACGAACCGGGCGATCGGTGAGCAGCGATACCAGCGCCGTCGTCATGGTCACGCCCGCCGAAGGCCCGTCCTTGGGAATCGCCCCCGCCGGCACGTGGATGTGAATGTCGTGGTCTTTGAACCAATCCTCGCTGATGCCCAGCTTGGGGGCGTTTGACCTAACCCAGGTCAGTGCCGCCTGCATCGACTCCTGCATGACCTGACCCAGTTGTCCGGTCATGGTGAAGCCGCCTTTGCCCTTCATCTTGTTGGCTTCTACGAACAGGATGTCGCCGCCGGTCGGCGTCCATGCCAGTCCCACCGCCACCCCGGGACGCTTGGTGCGCTCCGCGATTTCGGTATCCACCCGGATTTTTTCTCCGCCCAGGAACTCGCGCACAATCTGCGGCGTCACCATCAGCTTGTCGTGCTTGCCTTCGGCGATGCGCCGCGCCTGCTTGCGGCAGATGGTTCCGATGTTGCGCTCCAGATTGCGCACGCCTGCTTCCCGCGTGTAGTGCCGGATGATGTACCGCAGCGACTCCTCGATGAACTCGATCTGATCAAGCGTGATGCCGTTCTCTTCCGTCTGCCGGTTGATCAAATAGCGCACCGCGATGTGCACCTTCTCGTCCTCGGTATAACCCTGGAGTTCGATGATCTCCATGCGGTCACGCAACGGATCCGGAACCGGATCAAGCTGGTTCGCCGTGGTGATGAACAGCACCTTCGACAGGTCGAAAGGCACGTCGAGGTAGTTATCGCGGAAGGTGTTGTTTTGCTCCGGATCGAGCGTCTCCAGCAGCGCCGATGCCGGATCGCCGCGGAAATCGCGTCCCAGCTTGTCCACTTCGTCCAGCATGAACACCGGATCGTTGGTCTCCGCCCGGCGGATGCCCTGGATGATCTGCCCCGGCAGCGCGCCGATGTACGTCCGCCGGTGGCCTCGGATCTCCGCCTCGTCGTGTACGCCGCCCAGCGACAGGCGCACGAACTTGCGTCCCAGCGCCCGCGCGATCGACTTGCCCAGCGACGTCTTGCCCACGCCCGGAGGTCCCACAAAGCACAGGATGGGCCCCTTCATCGACGGCTTCAACCGCCGCACCGAGAGGTAATCCAGGATCCGGTCCTTCACCTTCTGCAGGTCGTAGTGGTCGGTGTCCAAAATTTCCTTGGCCTTCGGGATGTCCACTTCAACCCCCGAAGACTTGTTCCACGGCAGCACCGCCAGCCACTCGATGTAGTTGCGCGTCACGCCATAGTCGGCCGCCATCGGCGACATGCGCGAAAGCCGCCCCAATTCCTTCAGGGCCTCTTTCTTCACTTCATCGGGCATGCCGGCCTGCTCGATCTTCTGTTTCAGATCTTCGGTGTCGCGCGTGGTTTCGTCGCTCTCGCCGAGTTCCTTCTGGATGGCCTTCATCTGCTCGCGCAGATAAAACTCACGCTGCGTCTGCTGCACCCGGTCCTGCACTTCGCTCTGGATCTTGTTGCGAAGCTGCATGACCTCCAGCTCCTTGGCCAGGTGCTGGTTGATCTTGTCCAGCCGCGAGCGCACGTCCGCGGTCTCCAGGATTTCCTGCTTGTCGCGCGTCGACAGCGTAGGCAGCGAGCTGGCGATGAAATCCACCAACCGCCCCGCCTCTTCGATATTCATCGCCACCGTGGACAGTTCGTCCGACAGCGTTGGCGAGCCGGCCACGATCTGCTGGAACAGCGTCAGCACGTTGCGCTGCAGCGCTTCCTGCTCGGAGCCCACTTTCGCCGGGATCTCCGGGATCGTTTCCACGCTGGCGCGCATGAACGGCGTCAGCTGCGTGTATTCCTTCAAATGCACCCGGTCCAGTCCTTCGGCAAAGACAAACAGGCTCTGGTTGGGCATCTTGACCACTTTGTGCACCACCGCCAGCGTGCCGATGGCATACAGGTCCACCGGTTGCGGCGAGTCCACCCTCGCCTCCCGCTGCGCCACCACGATGATGGTCTTGTCCTCGCCCAGCGAATTGATCAGCTGGACCGAGCTTTCCCGGCCCACCGTCAGGGGCAGCACCGCGTGCGGAAACAGCACCGTGTCCCTTACCGGCAGTACCGGTATGTTGGCATTATTCTGGACTGTCGGCCGTTCTTCGCCGAGCGTGTCATGGCTCTGTAAGTTGCGCGTTTCATTAGCCATAGGATTACCTTGAGTCAATGATACTCAAGTTTTGATGCCGTCTGTTCTCAAAAGATTCAAGCCGAACCCCGGCCTCGCTCTCAGCCGACGCCGGAGGCCCGTCTTTTTTCAGCGCCCGGATTCTACTCCCCACCGTCTCCCCCGGCAATGTGACCTTGGATATGATTCTTGGTTCTTTTCCTGCTTCGGAACGCCACATTTTCGCATCCTTGCACGCCCCTGACACGCCTGACCATTAAAAAAAAGGGCCGATACTTGCGCACCGGCCCAAATACTTCATGCGAGGGCAAAGACGGAATTATTTTTCGTGCGAGTTGATATTGCCGCTCGTCAGCGTGCCGGTCGCCGAATAGTTCGCGTCAACGCTGATCGTGAACGTATCCGTCGACCCGCTATTTCCGTTGTCGCACGCCTTCACGGTAAAGATGTGGTTCGGATCGTCGTTCAGTCGCGCGTTACCGGTGAAGCTGACGCAATTGTCGCCATTGGGAGGCTGGAACGTCGTAATCGACGTGCTCACCAGGTCGATGCCGGCGCCCTTGTCGCTATACGTCAACTGGCCGCTCGGGCTGTTGTCCACGTCGAAATGGAACTTGCCGGTCGACGCGCTCGCCGGAATCGTGCCGTCGCCTGACTGGCTGGCCACCTGCTGCGTGCCCGGCGGCGGTGGCGGAGGCGGTTGCACCGCCGCGCCATCGCAGTTGCCGATGGTGTACGACGCCGTCCCGATGCCCGCCACGGTGTCGCCCTGCAGCGCCGCTCCGATCGGGATCGATCCACCCCGCGTGATGTCGCGCGGTGCGCTCACCGTCGTCGTTCCCACCACCGGCGCGTTGTTGACCGTGACTGGGACCTGGAAGGTCGAGCCACGCAGGCCGATCAGCATGCTTCCGTTCACCAGCGGCTTGCTGGCGAACGCATTCAGCTGGTTCAGGTTCACCTTCAACACCACCTGGTTGTTCGCGGTGTCAAAGTAGCCGACGTCGGTTGCCGCCCTGGTCGTGTAGGTAAAGCTGCCGTCGGAGTTCCGCACCGATGTGCCCCAGAAGAAGGTCGGCGTAGTCGTCTCCGTGGTGGCTTGCATGAAGAACTGGTCGCCACGGTCCGACAGCCCGGCCAGGGTGTTCGCCGAGAAGTTCACCCGCCAGTTTCCTTCCGGCGGAATCGCCGCCAGGCTCGACAATTGCATGGTTGCCGTCAGCAGCGTGCCGCCGTCCACCGTTGCCTGGCAGCCATAGCGGATCCATATGATGTCCCAGGCGTTGTCGCCTGGAATCGCCGCCGTGGAAGCGCCCGTGTCGTCCTTGAAATCGGTGACCTGCGGCTTGGTCGGGTCCTGCGCCGGAATCGGCGCCGGCTTCACCGTCTTCACGTACCCGTTGCCGTTCGCCCCGGAGTACGCGCTGGGACCGCTGATCTGGTGCGTGGCGTAGGTATGTCCGAGAAAGTCGTTGTGATCGTCCCCAAAAGCGATCATCGCTCCGCCCTGGGGGTCCAGCGACACCTGGAAGTAGTCCAGGACGTTACGGTTGGCCGCGCCGCCCAGCCCCATTTCGCTGATGTTGCCGGCATGAACGAAATGGTCGCTCGCCTTCGCCTGCCGCACTGTCGGAGCGGAGGTGTTCGCGTTCGTCGCCTGCGCGAAGAACACGTTCCAGTCGGCGTTGTCGTTGTTGCTGGCCTCGGTTGTGCCGAACCACACGAAGTCCACTCGTCCGGCGCTGCCCGCTTCCATCCACGGGAAAATGTTCGTCTTCACCGTCTGCTGGTTGCCGAAGCGGTCCGCCACCGAGAAGTTAGGATTGTTCACCTGGACCTTGTGGCTCCAGGTGTTGCCCTTGTCCGTGGAGTAGGCATAGTAAATGTTGTGATCGTCGGACCACAGCGCGTATACCGTCCCGTCGCGTCCTACCTTGACGGAATCGAACAAGTGTCCGTGGCTGGTCGTGTTGTCTACCGTGACCTTGCTGAAACTCAGCTGGTTCAGCGGATTGGCCGGGTCGAACTGCGCTTTCGAAATGAACAAGGCCCCGGAATTTGTGTGCGCCACGTACACCATGGCCGAGTTCTGGTCCACCGATATGTACCCGGGCGTGGTGCCATCGTTGCCCATCGCCGACGTCACCGGCCAGGTGAGTCCGCCGTCGAGCGACGTCTTCACCCATAGATAGTCGGTCGCGGTCAGGGGAATCGGCGCGCGGTAGCTCATGAACACTACGTCACCTTTGTACGCCTCGATCCACTGCCGGTCGTCGGCGGGAATTTCCGTTGCCAACGGGTCTAACTGGAAACTCGCGCCCAGATCCTGCGAACGTGAAGAGGAAACATTCGCCGCAATCAGGCTCACCTCCGTCAGGTTCGGCAGCCCATTGCCCACCGATGGCGGCTCGAATCCGACCGCCAGGTCGATGTCCCCCCCGCCATCCGCTCCCACGTCGAACAGAGCATTCGTCGGAAAAGCATCCGGCTGGCCCAGATACGCCGGGTTGAGCAGGTTCGGATCGTAAGACGCTGAATTCGGATTCAGGTTCCATTTCCACAAATCCACGCCCGCGGGAAAACCGCGGATTGCGCCCACGTACGCATTGCCCAGGTAATCGGTACGATTGCTCGGCTCGCCATCGCGCGCTGCCACCGGCGCTTTCACCGTCACGTTCGGACTGAAGGTCACTCCGCCGGTCACGAAGCTCGGCATGATCGTCACCGGCGGCGCCACCAACGTTGCCGTCCCGGTGTAATTGTCCGCCGCCACCGTGAACAGCAGCGCCTTCACCAAGTACGTTCCCGCCACCGCCGGTATCGGGCACGCCTCCGAAGTTTCAGGCGCCCCTCCGGTCGAGGAACAAACCACGTTGCCGCTGGAGTCGTACACCCACAAATCGAAATCGTTAGCCGGGTTTGTCCACGCTATCGAGATCGCCACTTGCGAACCCGCCGGCACCGACCCCACCGTCAACGTGTAGGTGTCGCACGGGGCGCTGGAACAATCGGCAAACCCGATTGGGTTGTTTGCCACTCCTGCCATTGTCGGCAAACACCCTGAGGTCCCGCACCAGGTCAGTGTGGGAGCGCTGCTGCTGATCGTGCCCGATGAAGGCGTGGCTGCATTCGCAGGCTGGGGCGCGAACACTATAGCTGTCAAAACCAGCAGGCAGGAAATCGTTAGCAACGGCAAAACCAACTTGGGCCGAGAGGGATGGCGAACCAATGTCATATCAATCTCCATCAAAGTGAGGTTGGCGTTTCTTCCATGGGAAGCAAGATCGGAGCGTGCTCGGAGACCACCTCGGAGCGCGCTCCTCCTCGAGCGCGTCAGCGCAAACGCACTCTTCTACGCGTGCTGTCTGGAAGCTGCCCGACGACTCCAAGGCCATCGTTCCGCTGGCTGCACGCGAATTCGGGGCAACGAAGGTCCCCATGGGGACCGCGCAATTTGCGCTTCTCCGCTGTGACTTCCTACTTCTGATTTTTCTGGGAATGGCAATTCCGAACTGCTGGGAGGCCGACACGACTTGCGCTAGTCGTATCACTACGAGCTTTGTTGCCGAGCCAAACCAGAATGGTTGCTCCCCCGGGTTGCCCCACCTGGAAATTTCCGGAATCTACTGTAAGCTGCTGTGCAGCAATGAAATGGCCCGTGTCATCAACACGGGCCACTAGCCTTCGCGACAGTTTCTTCTGCGACTGCGCCGGGTGCCTGGCGCATCATTTCACCTTCGTCGCGGTCCCAGTCATCATGTTTGACCACGTCTTGCCATCGTCGGTGGACATGTCGAACTTGTAGGTATAGGACGTCGGGGAAACCTCGGTCAAAACGAACTTGCCCTTCATTGTCTTCCCGCCCATCTCGTTATCGTTTGTCCAGGTCCACACTTTTCCCGATACGTTGCCGGTCGACTTTTCGTGCAGGCCCATGCTGCTGAAGTCGTCGTAGGTATAAGCCTTCAGTTTGGGGTCATACCCCATCGTGAATTGATCTTCCATCGGGCCCATCGGGCCTGTCGACTTGGAGTGCGACGTCAGAAAGAAATCGCCGATCATTCGACATTCTTCCGTGCTGGTGAATTTTCCGCCCGGCCCGTAGGGCCCAGGCTTCATCTCGCCCTCATGTTTCCATTGTCCGACAAAGTAATGCAGACGCTGCTGCTCCGGACCTGGTTTCGCCATCGGCGGCCCCTGCGCCATCGCCACATTCGCCGCCAATAACCCCATCAGCCCCAGAACGCACACCGCGACCCTGATCTGCTTCATGAGTTGCCTCCCTTAAAGCGACGGCAGCATAGCAGCAGCGCGTATGCGGTTCAACATTTGCTCTGCTTCCCGGTTGAACTCAACTTTTGGAGAAGTGTCATCCAGAGCACGGCGACCTGGACAATGGTGTGATCCTGAGGATCACGTCACAAAATACTTCGCTGCCGGATGATGCACCACGATCGCCGACGTTGATTGTTCCGGGTCCAGCATGAACCCCGTCGTCAGCTTCACCCCAATCGTCTCCTCCGGCTTCAACAGCTGGAACAGCTTGGTCTGATCTTCCATGTGCGGGCACGCCGGATAGCCGAACGAATACCTCGATCCACGATACTTCTGGTGGAACAAATCGCCGATCCGGGCCGCATCCTCGTTCGCGATCCCCAGTTGCTGCCGCATGATGCGGTGGTGCAGCTCGGCCAGCGCCTCCGCCGTCTCCACGCCGATTCCGTGCAGGTACAGGTACCGCGTGTATTCGCCGCCTTGGAACAGCTTCTGCGTCAGCTCGCTCGCCTTGTGTCCGATCGTCACCAGCGAGAACCCGATCACGTCCATCTGCCCCGACGATTTCGGCGCAAAGAAATCGGCAATGCACAGTCTTCTTCCCTCTCGCTGTCTAGGAAAAGTGAACCTCACCGCTTCCCGGAGTTCTTTGCCGTTGACCGTCGACTGTCGACCCTCGACGTGGTAGACGATGACATCATTCCCTTCGCTCTGTGCCGGCCAGTATCCCCACACCACCTTGGGCTCAAACCATCCCTCGCGGATGATCTCTTCTTCCAGTTCCTTCAGGATCGGCCGGTACTTCTCCTCGACCACCCGCAAATAATCTTCTTGCGACGCCGTCTTCAACTGCCACTGGTTCTTGAACAGCGCGGTCTCGTTGATGTACTGGAACACCTCGCGCAAATCAAAGTCGGTTTTCACTCGCGCGCCCCAGAACGGCGGGCGCGGGATATTCGGCGCCGGCCCTACCGCCGTGCTGCGCTCGGTGGAAACTTCCGCCTCCGCCGCGGCCGCTGCCGCCTTGGCGAATTCCTTGGCCACCCGTCCCTCCGCCAGACGCGCCTCGCGCTTTCCATCCGACTGCGTCAGATCATCCATCACGTGCAGGCCGTCGAAGGCGTCGTTGGCATAGAACACCGCCTCCGCGTATTCGCGTCTCAGGTCATCCTCGACGTACTTCCGCGTCAAGGCCGCCCCGCCGCAAACCACCGGGAACTTCAGTCCCTGCTGCTGCAAGTCCTGGATGACGTACTTCATCTCCAGCGTCGACTTGACCAGCAGACCGCTCAGCCCGATGACGTCGGCGCCGTGCTCCTGCGCCGCCTTGATGATGGTGTCCGCCGGCTGCTTGATCCCCAGGTTCACCACCTTGTAGCCGTTGTTGCTCAGGATGATGTCTACCAGGTTTTTGCCAATGTCGTGCACGTCCCCCTTCACGGTAGCCAGCACCATGATTCCCTTCTCGCGGCCGGCAACTTTCTCCATCTTCGGCTCCAGGTAAGCCACCGCCGCCTTCATCACCGACGCGGAGTCGAGCACCGACGGCAGCTGCATCTTGCGCGCCCCGAACAGCTCGCCCACCGTCCTCATTCCGTCCAGCAGCACGTTGTTGATCAGGTCCAGCGGGGTGTATGTCCGCAGCGCGTCCTCCAGCACCTGCTCCAGCGACTGCTTCTGCTCGGCCTCACCAATTGCTTTTTCGCCGTGCACGATGCAGAACTTAAGCTTGTCCTCCGTCGAGAGCGATTCAACATGGACCTTCTCCTCCACCGTCTTCTCGCGTCCGGCAAAGAACGCCATGTACGCCTGCAGCGGATCGCCCTGCGACCGGTCCTGGTAAATCAGCTTGCGCGCGATCTCCACCTCGGCGTCCGGAATCTTGTACAGCGGATAAATCTTGGAATAGTTCACGATCGCCATGTCGAGACCATAGTCCACCGCCTCGTGCATGAACACCGAGTTCAGCACCCGGCGCGGATAGGTCGCCAGGCCGAACGAAATATTGCTCACCCCCAGGATCGTTTTCACATCCGGCAGTTCCTGCTTGATCCGCTTCACCGCGTTCAGCGTCTCCATGCCGGCGCTGCGGTACTCCTCTTGCCCGGTCGAGATCGGCAAGGTAAGCGTGTCGAAGATCAAATCCACCGGCCGGATACCGTATTTCTCGGTTGCGAGCTGGTAAATCCGCTTCGCGATCGCAACTTTCTTGTCCGCCGTCAGCGCCATTCCTTCTTCGTCGATCGTCAGCGCGATCACCGCCGCGCCGTAGCGCTTCGCCATCGGCAGAACTTTGGACGTCCGCTTCTCCCCATCTTCCAGGTTGATCGAATTGATGATGGCCTTGCCCGGTATCCGCTTGAGCGCCTCTTCCACCACATCGGCTTCTGTCGAATCCACCAGGATCGGCGCCGGAACCCGCGTCGCCACCTTCTCCAGCACGTTGCTGATGTACTTCTTCTCGTCCTCGCCCACGATGGCGCAGCACAGGTCCAGCATGTGCGAGCCTTCCGCCGCCAGCTTTTTCGCCAGCGCCAGGATGTCGTCATATTTCGCGCCCTGCAGCAGGTTGCGGAAGCTGGCCACCCGCGTGGTCGCGTTCATTTCCTCCGCCACGATCAGCGGCTTCGGCTCCAGGTCCAGAGGAACCATCGAGTACGCGCTTGCCGCCGCCGCCGTCGGCTTCGCCGCTCGCCTCGCCGGCTGCAGGTTCGCGCACACCTCGACCACTTTTTTCAGGTGCTCTTTGGTCGTGCCGCAGCACCCGCCGACAATCCTTACCCCGTACTCGGTGATGAACAGCTTGTGATATTCCGCCAACTCCTCCGGCTTCAGCCCGTACACCGCATGCCCGCCGACGTTCTGCGGCAGCCCCGCGTTCGGAAGCACCGAGACTTCCTTCGGCGAGTTGATGCCCAGGTAGCGCACCGCGTCGTTCATCTCCTTCGGCCCGGTGGCGCAGTTCAGCCCGATGGCATCCACGTCGAAGGGCTCCAGTGAGGTCAGCGCCGCCCCGATTTCCGTTCCCAGCAGCATCGTGCCGGTGGCTTCCAGCGTTACCTGCGCCTGTACCGGCAGACGTTTTCCCGCCTGCTTCATTCCTTCGAAGACCGCTGCCAGAGCGGCTTTCGCCTGCAGCAGGTCCTGGCACGTCTCCACCAGCAGGATGTCCACTCCGCCCTCGATCAGCCCCAGCACCTGCTCCAGGTACGCAGCGGTCATGTCGTCATACGATATGTGTCCCAGCGACGGCAGCTTCGTCGTCGGCCCGATCGACCCCGCCACGAACCGCCGCCGTCCGTTGGAGAATTGCGCCGCCACCTCGCGCGCCAGCTTGGCCGCTGCCCGGTTGATCTCCGCGACCTTGTCCTCGAGTTGGTACTCGCCGAGCACGATCCGCGTCGCGCCGAACGTGTTCGTCTCCACCACGTCGCAGCCCGCTTGGAAATACCCGGCGTGGATGTCGCGGATCACGTCCGGCCGGCTCAGCACCAGGATCTCGCTGCACCCCTCCTTGCCCCAGTAGTCGTCCAGCGACAAATTTCGCGCCTGGATAGACGTCCCCATCGCGCCGTCATAAATGACCACGCGCTCCCGCACCGCTTTCAGGAAATCAGACATAATCGCGAAATTCCAGTGTACTAAACAAAACGCCCGACCTCAGCCGGGCGCATCTGGAACGGAAACCGGAAACCGAATCTACACGCCCTTGGGTACCTCATTGCTCAACTTTTTGAGCTCCGGATTTTTCTCCACCTCGGCACGGTTGAACACCGCGTTGGCTCCGAGGTGGGCCGGCATTTGCGCCAGCAGCTGCTCCTTGCGATACACCAGGCTGCTCGCATTGAGAGTGGCAATTTCAAAACCGTGCCCATGCGTGATCGCGTCGGTCGGGCAAGCTTCCACGCAGTACCCGCAAAAAATGCACCGGTTGTAATCGATGTTGTAGACCTTGGCGTAGCGCTCCGCGCCGGAGACGCGGCGCTCGGCGGTGTTCTCCGCCGCCTCAATGTAAATGCAGTTCGAGGGGCACGCCGCCGCGCACAGGAAGCACGCCACGCACTTCTCGAGCCCGTTTTCGTCGCGCTGCAGAACATGCACCCCGCGGTATCGCTCCTGGAATTGCGCCCCGCGCAGAGGACCCGGCCCGTCGGGATAATTTTCCACCACCGTGGGCTGGAACAGCTCGCGCAGCGTCACGCTCATGCCCTTGGCGATCGCCGCAATGTCCTTCAACACCGCCATAGGTCCAGTATAAATGACGGGCGGCCCCGCCTTGCATTGCCGAACTGCCGACCCGAATTGCCAAATTGAAAATTGCCGAATTGTGATCGACTCTTGTGTTGCTCTCAAGTCCGCAGTTCTGCAGTTCCGCAATTCCGCAATTATTCCTTCCACCGCCGCGGCCCCACTGCAAACCGCTTGTACAGCTGACCCAGCACGTACGCATTGCCGGTCTGAAAAAACCTGTACACCTTGTCCCACTCTTCACCCGCCTGCCAGCCGGTCATGGTTTCCGAAACGCGGACGCTTCCGTCACCCACCTCGCGGATCTCCATGATCGCCGACAGCAAATCCGCATTCGCCACCGCCTCCGGAAAGATCTTCGTTCCCAGCTTGACGTGGATCGCCACCATCTCCAGCGGCACGTAGGTCAGCACGCTGTTATAAATCGTCCCGGGATCGCCAATCTTCGCCGCCGGGTTGTAGTTGGTGTAGTAATGGCCGCCGGTCTTCATCTCCACCTCGGCCACCGGCGCCACCCATCCGCGCAATCCTTCCGACGTGCTTGCCGCCTCCCACACCTGCTGGGCCGTGACCTTCGGAATCAAGATCTCCAACCGCTGCACGCGCTCGCCGCTGGGCGCGACAAACGATGTGTCCCTAACCTTCGCCGTGTACTCCTTGTCGGGCAAGGACTCGTGCATCTTCGAGACATCCAGTTTCGGCTGCTCGGCAATCTTCTGCTCCTGCGCGACCGCGCATCCGGCCGCAAGCGCCACGCATACTAATAAATTTTTCATACGATCCTCGACATTCCCACCGCGGGCTGGTTGTCATCCCGAACACAGTCGTCATCTACTTCTTGCCCTCCGCGCTGCCCGTCTCCACGTAACTCCTGAACCGCTTGAATTGCTCGTTCAATACCTGGTCCACCGGTCCGCTCAGGCTGTTCAAGCCACCGGGAGCGTAGCCGGTCACCGCATACATGATTTCCAGCTTCGTGCCGCCGTCGGCCGGTGACAATTGGAAGCTCATGCTTCCCGTCGCCGCCATGGCTTGCAGCGGGCCCAGTCCGCCGGTCATCACCAGCATCTTCCCCGGCATCACTCTCACCACCTGCATATGGCGCACACCGCCGCCGTTGGGCAGCTTTTCGCACCAGCAACCCATCGGTTTCGCCTCGATCGACAAATTGTGCGCATCGCCGGAGAAGGTGTGGTCCGAACTCCACCAATTCGCGATCGAGAGCAGCCGCAGGTACACCGTCTCCGGCGGCGCCTGCAGCGTCAGCATGGTTTTGTAGGTGAAACCGCTCGCCGCGGAATCGGCAACCTCGGCACGGATGCAGGTCACGCCTGCCATCAACAACAGGGTCAACAGAAATATGGAGCGCTTCATTGGCTTTTCCTTTGCGCAAAAAGTGACTATGAGCCGGCCATCGAAACCGCATTGCTGCCGGGAGGCCCCACCTCGTTATTCGTTCCCAGGGACTGGGTTCTCGATACCTAGTTATTAGCAACTAGCCACTGGTTAACATGTAGCCGAAGTACGCCCGCAGGTTCGTAATCGACGCATCGTAGAACGATATATTCCGGTGCGTCCGCGCCTGCATCACCGCGCCTTCCATGGTAGTCAGGACAAACGTTGCCAGGCCGTTGCGGTCCACGCTCGGCGGCAGCCGCTCCGCCGCCTGGTCCAGGCAATCGCGGATATGGTCGCGCCAGGCGGAAAAGTTGGCGGCAATTTTCTGTCGCGCCTCCGGCGACTGCCGCCCTACTTCCAGCGCCAGTTTTCCCACCGGGCACTCGTAATCCAAGTCCGTGATCAGCAGGCGCCGCCGATAATCCTCGAGCACGGCAAAAATGCGCTCGATCGGGTCTTCCTCGCGCGCAAACGCCGGCTGCATCACGATCGGGTACAGCAGGGTTTGGAAGAATTCCAGGCCCTCGACCAGCAGTTCATGCTTGCTTTCGAAAAAGTAGTACAGGCTGCCGCTGTTCACCCCGGCCCGCTTCAGGATTTCCGCCACGCTGGTGGCTTCATACCCCTTGGTGGTGAACAGTTCCATGGCCGCCATCAGCAGGCGTTCACGCGTGGAGGCGGAGGGCGGGGGCGTCTTTAACCGCTCACGCGTTAGCGTCACGTCAGGCATTGATTGATTGTTCAACTAAACACAGCAAAGGCAGCGTTGTCAACTACAATTTCCCCTACCTAGGGAATTGCCGTCGCCTCTCGCACGCGTTCGCCGGCAACAGCGTTATAATGCCCGACCGGACGGGATTTGATCCTCACGCTTACCACTCAACTCGCAACTACAATTGAAAACAGAGAGGCTCCCGTGAAACGCAGATTCCTCGTTGTCTTGTTCTCTCTCGTGGTCACTATTGCCTTCGCACAGGATTGGGCCAACACCCCTCAGTTCTCTGCCGACATGAAGGGCACAGGACGGGACGGACAGGATCTCAACGGCAAGATTTTCTGGGGAGGCGGCGGCAGTCTTCGCATGGACATGCACCCGCAAGGCGGCCGCGATGCCAGCATCATTAAGAATATCGGCAAGAAAACCAGCTACGTGGTCATGCACGAGCAGCGAATGTACATGGAAATGAACGTCGACAACCCGATGTCGCGCCGCATGAGCAATTCTGACATCAAGCCGTTCGACTCCAATCACCCGTGCGCCGATCGCCAAGGCTACACCTGTACCAGGCTCGGCTCCGAAACCGTTAACGGCCGGTCTTGCGACAAGTGGGAAGTCAAGGGTCCGGACGGCAACTCCACCCTCTGGATCGACCAGAAGCTTCACTTCCCAATCAGGAGCGTCTCGTCCAACGGACACACTTTTGACCTGATCAATGTCAAGGAAGGCCCGCAGCCGGCCTCCGTCTTCGAAGTCCCTGCCGGCTATCGCAAGATGGAGTTGGGCGCTATGGGCGCCCGCCCACCGAAAAACTAGAACAAGCGGTCATCCTGAGCGAACGCCAACTGCACTCCAGCACGGGTCGAAGGACCCTCCGCGCTGAACCCGCGAAAATTCGTGCCGGCATTGCAATCGGGAAACTCGACTCGTGTGGGCGCTGCCTACCTATTCCTTCGCCTGGCTCACCGCAACGGTTCGTGCCTTGTATCCCGTCCCATTGAACATCGCGGCCACGGTAACGTCCGATCCCACCGTCACGTTATTGTTGACTACGCCCGGATCAAATTGCAGCTCGTAGGTCTTGTTGTCGGTCAGGTTCTCTACTGCAATCGTGCGCCGGCTCAGGTCCAAATACCGCACCTTGCCCGCGAAGGTAAACATGTTTCCCGGCACCGCCAGGACATCGATCTCCCGCGCCACGTCGCGGAAGCGCTTGTCGGGCGAAAATCGTACCGCCACCAGGGCTCCCGGCACCAACTCGATCGCGCCCTGCCCGCCGCCGCCCTTCACGATTGTTTCTTTTGCGATGTGGAAACTCACCGTGGCCGTCGAAAGATTGTCGCGCACCGACATCAGCCCGCTGCGTGGCTCGTAAGCCAGGATCTGCCCCTGCGCGTCGGTCGGCTTCAGGTTGGTGACCACGCGAATATTGCGCGCGAACAGCCGCCCGCCGTCCAGCATGGTATCCACGTAGACGCGATCTCCCTGCCGGATTCCGCGCTCCGTCGTCTCCACGCCGTCCCGATAAATGTGCGAACGCTCGTCGAAGGCGAACGTCATCTTCTTGCCGCCGTCGCCGAATGTTTTCACCGCAACCCGATTCCGCAGTCGGTCGATTTTCTGCACTGTTCCTCCGACCAGCGATACCTTCCCTTGCGGCAGCGGTGGCACTCCGAACAGCGGATCGTTCGGATCCGTCGTTTCCGTTGCCTGCGACGCCTTGTCGGGTTGCGCCACCGGCTTGTCGGTTTTGCTCGCTTTGTCCGCCGGTTGCGCCAGAGCTTTGTCCGAATCCGCAGCCGCGCTTCCGTGCGCTGGCTGTAACTTGTCGGAACCCGAAGGCGTGCTTCCCTGCTGCGCGACTGCGGCCGGCACCGTCAGGACCGCCGCCAACATCAATCCCAAAACCACGGACAAACGCTTCATGAATCGCTCCAATGGGCTCAAACCCTTGCCACCAGCCCTAGCTCCGAGTTACGAGCCCCTGCCAGCAGCTCACACTCTTGTGATGCCCTTCCGCACTACCGAGTTAGCACGCCAATATCCAAAAAGAGCACCTTACGTTTGTGCGGCTGGCAAACGCGTAACGAGTATTCCCATCCAATCAAGAGGAAAGCGGCTGCCCAACTGTGGCATATCCGTTGCTGCACACTTCTCTGGAGGGTTATCCCTGGTCATGAGGTACTCATCTACCCTGGTGCTGTCCTCTGTTCTTTCGGTGCTCCTGCTGGCCGGCGCGGCGCATGCCGGCGACCTGCACATCACTCTGCCCAAGCGCACCAAGCCCACGCCGGTGCAAAAGCTGAATCAGGCAGGCGTTCGCGCCATCGAGAGGCACAGGTACGACGAGGCTCGCAAGCTCTTTTACAAGGCCTATCTCATCGACCCCGACGATCCCTTCACTCTCAACAATCTCGGCTATATCTCCGAACTGCAGGGCGACGTTGACCGCGCCCAGCGTTTCTACGAACTGACCGCCGAGAACACCACCGACGCCACCATCGAGCGGTCCACCGACAAGGATTTCCAGGGCAAGCCGCTCAAGCAGGTAGCCGGCCGCACCGACGACAAGAAAATGCAGATCAATCGCTACAATGTCCAGGCGCTTGGTCTGCTCATGAAGGACCGCGCCGCGGAAGCCGACCTCGTTCTTCAGCGCGCTCTCGCGCTGGATCCAGGCAATCCATTCACTTTGAATAACCTCGGTTACGCCAAGGAGAAAGAAGGCGAACTCGAGCAGGCGTTCACCTACTACAGCAAGGCCGCCAACGCCAATTCCAAGGACGCCATCATCGTTGCCGCCAACAAGAACTGGCGCGGCAAGGGCATCAGCGAAATCGCCTCCGACAACGCCCACAAAGTTCAAAACCTGATGGAGAAATCGGAAAACGCCGAGGCTCGCGTCGCCCGCCTCAACCTGGAAGGCGTTTCGGCCATGAACCGCAACGAGCGCGCCGCCGCCCGCAAGTATTTCCAGGAAGCCTATCGCCTCTCGCCCAATAATTCTTTCACGTTAAACAACATGGGATTCTTGTCGGAGATGGAAGGCGATCGCGAGACCGCCAACTTCTATTACAGCAAGGCGGCCGAGTCGCGTGGACGCGACGCCCGCGTGACCGTTTCCACCCGCCGCGAAGTCGAAGGCCGCCCCATCGGGCAGGTCGCGGAATTTGGCGACAACCAGGTCGCCGCTCGCATGGAGCTGGAGCGCCAGGCGCGCATGCGCGAAGGCGGACCGATTCTGCTGAAGACCCGCACCGGCACCGCGATCGCCGAGCCCGAACACGCGCCGACTCCGATTCCGACCGAGCCGATCGCTACTCACGACGAGTACCGCGCCGCCGAACCCGCGGCGCCCGCAAGCAATCAGCCCGCGTCACGTCAGCC